>PGXO01000001.1:0-300000 GCA_002839185.1 Synergistetes bacterium HGW-Synergistetes-1
ACAAAAAAGCTCCGTGCATAAGCACGGGGTTTTTTTGTTGGGAAGCTGCCGTAAGAACACCGGCGCGAAGTGCGACATAAACATGTCGCGGAAAGCGGTGGCTTAGGGAATGGGAATTGCGGCCAGTGTCATGCCGCGGGGAATTCGCGGACTTCGTCCTCTGGTGAATATGCGACATAAAGCGTCGCGGTGAATGAGACACTAATGCTGCATCTCCGTCATCCAGGATCTATAGGTTTTGGTTTTAACAATTGCTTCCCAACCGCTTCCCAATTGCTTCCCGCGGCTCACTTTTAGCCGCACTTCGCCGGCGGACCTTCTTTTCGCTGTCCGCGGGAATTATCCCCCTATAGTCTGTTATTGAGTGATAAACAATGCTAAAATGTAATACTGTGAGCGGTCAGGTTATAAATATCACGTCGTGATGGCAGGTGAGAAGCGAATGAATTATCAATATTGGGCCAAGGCTGCCAACGGTAAGACTGTCAGGGGCAGAAGAGCCGCAGATAATGAAAGTGAGCTTCTCGAGTGGATAAGGGACAAAGGCTGGATACCTATCAATGTTGTCAGGACGTATGAAACTGTTGCGAGGATCGGGGATTCGTTTGGAAAGAATATCGACTGGAAAGAAGTATTTGACTTTTCTCCCAGAGTAAAGCTCAGGGATAAGGCTATTTTCATAAGACAGCTTTCTACGATGATAGCGGCCGGCGTGCCTATAGGCGGAGCACTGCAGATATTGATCGAACAGACAAACCAAAAGAGGCTGAAAAAGATAATCCAAAAAATTTACGCAAGGGTAAGTTCAGGATCTACTTTGAGCTCTGCGATAGCTGAACATCCTAAATTTTTTGACGTACTTATCTCATCGCTTATCAGGTCAGGAGAAGAGTCAGGTACCCTGGACAGTACATTGGCACAGTTGGCAAACTTCATTGAAGACCAGGAAGTCCTTAAGAAAAAAATCATATCTGCAATGACTTACCCTGCTGTTGTAATAACCATAGCCGTCTTTGTCCTTGGTATTATGGTAGTTGTCGTTATTCCGCAGTTTCAGAAAGCATTTTCAAGCATGAATGTTGAACTCCCCAGACTGACCAGAATGATATTTGAATTTGGAACATGGGCACAGAGCTATTGGTACTATGCCATTGCAGTCATTGGACTGATAATTTTACTGCTCAATTTTTTAAGAAAAGTCCCCGGATTGAGGATATATATCGACACAGGGATACTTAAAGTGCCAGTCTTTGGAGACATTCTTTACAAGGCGGCGCTGTCCAGATCATTCAGGACTATGTCAGCTTTGCTCAGGTCAGGCGTTCCTATTCTGAAAGCACTTGAAATGGCAGGGGAAGTTGCATCCAACAGCAAGATAAACAACAACTTTTTGCTGATGAGGGATGCTGCTGCTATGGGAGCTCCGATGAACATTGTTATTAAGGAAAGAAAACTTTTTCCTCCTATGATCGCTCATATGATCGCAGTCGGAGAAGAAACAGGACGTACAGATGAAATGCTCCAGAAGATATCTGACTGGTATGACAACGAACTGTCAGAGAAGATAAAGCGCCTCAGTTCTGTCCTTGAGCCAATCATGGTCGTCCTTGTGGGTATAATCGTGGGATTTATGGTCCTGGCAATATTTCTGCCGATAATATCTGCAATACAGCAGTTTATGTAAGAAAAGAAAAACATAGAAAGGTTGATCAGTTCATAAAATTACGAGATAACAACTCGTTGTCTCGTAATCCGGAGCAAAATACGATCAGCAAATATTGCCAATATAATACTCCGGAAAATAGAATAACCAAATTGAAACACCAAATTGAAGTAATTATTCAATATGGCCATTTAGTCTTGACAAACTTTACTCAAGGTGAAAAAATACAGAGTCAGTATAGAAATTATTAGTGTGTAACTCAAAGTTTTAGTTTGAGACCTTATTTTTCTGTTGCTTTTCATTTTTTATCGTCTTTCTATTATTGTAAAATTAAATATTAAAGGGGGAATTGAAAGAAACATCCTTTCAATAAACTTTAAAGGGGAACCGGGGGCGCCCGGTTCGGTAGGGTGGGGCAAGCGCAAATTGTTTGTGGATGAAATATAGAGTAATACGAATATGGATGAGAAGAGGAGATATTAACTTGAAGAAAATGCTTAAGAGAAAATCAAAAGGTTTCACACTGGTAGAACTTCTGATCGTAGTTATCATCATTGGTATCCTTGCCGGAATGATGATGCTTTCAACAGGCAGCGCAACAGCCAAAGCAGAAGCAGCAAAAATAGTTGCGAACATGCGCAACATGAAGTCAGCTGCAGTAATGGTATACGCAGACTCAAACGAATGGCCAACAGCGATAGCCAGCTTGGATGAATATATTGACCAGAAACTCGAAGGCACAAATTATACACTTGAACCGGATGGAGCTTATATAAAATTTGATGTTTCAAAAGTTGATGATAAAGTTCAAGAGAGTCTAGGTAAGCTTGCAAGTACAGGAGTTGCTCTCTATACTTCAGCTAAAAGTGGTGATATAACTTCTAGCGACATTTACAAAGATGGAGATACAGGAATTTATATGCCAGTGAAATAACCAGAGTCTGTAAATAAAATTAAAAGGGTCTGTGTAGAATCATACGATTCCACGCAGACCCTTTTTTATGTTGAAATCACTAGTTATCTATGATATTTCAACTGTTAATATATACTAAAACTCAGCTATTAATTTAAAACTGAAACTACTTTGATTGAAATAAGTTTTTCTCCACTTACACAACTCAAACATTTCATACTTTTTACATATACATCAGCATACAAGAATCAAATCAATAAAAAATAAATTGAAAATACTTCAAAAATCATTGTTATAATCTAATATTCTGGGTTATAATGGCAATGGAAATCTTGCCCTTTTGTTTTCCTCTGGTTATTTATTTAATTTTTATTTATCGAAAAGGGGAAATATATGGCTTTATTCGGGCTAAAAAGACAAAAGAAAAAACGAGCCGGGCTATTTATCGACAGGGGATACTTCAGGTATCTTACTGTTGTTGGTTTGCCGGGCAGTTATATTGTGACTGATGCCGTTTCCGGGGAGATATCCGAAGAAGTGACACAGGGTGGAGACCCTTTTACAAATAATGGCATGTATCTTTATCAGGTAATGAACGAGATCCTGCACAATGTAGGAAGTATAGATGTTCCTGTGCGCCTCTCGCTCCCAACGACTGATTCGCTTCTCAGGGTAGTAAATTTTCCTAACATGTCCTTGTACGAAGCAAAACTGGCTTTCAGGTATGAATTCGAAAATTATTTTCCATTTCCGATCGAAGAAGGAGTTTATGATCTGGGAGAGATACTCTACCCTCTTCAAAACGGTTCAGAAGAATCGAGATATCTGGTTGCTGCGACGAGAAAGACTCTGATAGAAAACATAACCAAGGCTGCCAAAGCTAACGGGATCGAGATCACTGCCATAGAACCGGCACAGATAGCACTTGAAAGGGCTGTTGCCCCTTTGACCCCGGTCTCTGACGCTTCTGTTTACATATACGCAGGCAAGACAAGGTCTGTCCTTATTTTCTCGTGGAAGGGCAACGGTATTTTTTATCGTACGATGTCCATCGGCTTTACGGGGATATCTTTTGTAAATGAATCTTTTAACGAACAATTGAACGCTGAATATAACGCATTTGCAAGGGAGGTCCATTCCTCGCTGCAGTTTGCTCTCTCTCAGATGAGAGGTTTCAAGCCGGATATGTTCTTCATTTTTGGCCCCGGAGCGACCCAGGACCTTTGTGAATTTTTAAAGGAATCCCTTTCGATTACTGAAATTATGCTGTCTGATCCGATCTCTCTGCATGGACTTGATTTTGACAGTACTGCGGGTTCATGGGATATCCCCATAGGCTTGGCGCTGAGGTAATCTGTATGGTCGTTAAACTTGATCTTAGGCTTCCGGGAAAAGAGACCAGAGAAGAGCGCGAATCGGGTTACAAGCATTTGCTGCTCTTTACTTCTGTATTTCTTTTTGCTATCGCTGGCACTCTTGTTTTCATAATAGGCGGGTGGCAGCTTTATTCTTTAAGGAGCCAGAGACTTGTATTAAAGGAGGACGCTCGCTCAAACAGTCAGAAGATCGCCATCATGGATAAGGAACTTGCAAGAATTACCGGTGATATGTCCATACTTGAGTCAAAACTTGACTACATGCTCTCTGACATTCCTTCGGTAGAGCTTTTGACAGTGATTGCAAAGATGCTGCCTGAGGGCATAACCATAGAAGCTCTTTCCATGACGTCCGGAAGACTTAGTCTTTCCGGAATAGGAAGGAACGAGGAAGAGATCCTGCAGTTTGCCAATAATCTCCATCTGACGCCGTTTGCAAATATTGTAAGTGTACCCGTGATCTCACCGGGAAGCAGAAATGGTGTGAACATGAGGACCTTTAAGCTTGAGTGTACATTGTTCCCTCTCGATCAGATAATTCAGAGGAGCGATGTGAAAGAGCTTAAGCAGCAAAAAGCCGTCTCTGAGGATGCAGTATTATGACAAGGGTAGATTTTGAAGAGCTGACTAAGAAACAGATAGCACTGGCTTTTCTGTTAGTTATTCTGATAATCTCTGTCCAGATTCTGTTTATAAGACATATCAGAAATGTGCGGAGCGAGATAGATGCTGCTGCTCGGGAAAATCAGCTTACGGAGAGGATATTCAGGGCCAAAACAGATGCCGTATCAAGATACAAGGCCGGGTTCAACATTGACAACGCTTCAGCGCCTGCAGAGGTAGAATCTGCGACCAGATTCTATTCGATTCTGATAAATGTACTTTCAACGACCGGTTTTGAGGATGCTTCTGTAATAAAAGTGGCAGAGAGCAAGGACAGTGTCAGCTTTAAAGTAAGCGGGGAAGCAGGCTATTTTTCACTGCTCGAGCTGCTTTCTTCGTTCAGGCAAAGCTCCCACCTTATTAGGATATTAAATCTTGAGCTGGCAGGCCAGACAGATGGTTATGTCGGTTATTCATTTGCGGTAGAATGCAAAATATCTGTACCGGAACCGTTAAAGACAGAGAAGAAGAATAACTGAAGAGGCTAAATGGATGAATCTTTCTGAGCTGAGGGCAAAACTGAACAGATCCAATTTGCTGTCAAATTTAAAGGCTCCTGTCTCTCCGGAAGAGAAGAAGGAACTGATATATTTTCTTTTGCTTTTCTTCCTCTTTACTGGAGCTGCAGTGACTAGTGTAGTAAACTTTTGGTGGCTGAACACTTCCAAAGATGAAGTTAATGCCATGCCTGTACCACAAATGCCGGCAGGCAGTGAAATCAACACAAGGCTCAGTGAATTTACCAGAAAGTACGACGTATTCATGAGATACCGTAATGAGAGCAGACAACTGGTGGAATTAGCCGAGACGGTAGGCAGGTATCCTGTGGCATTACTGTCCAAGCCGATAGCTCAGGAGTTCTCTGTTCCTGACTTCGCACCGCAAATACAGATAAAGGCCCTGGTAGTCATGGGAAACGGAGGAGTTGCAACCCTTGACATCGAAAATGAAACACCTGGAATGTTGGTAAGACCGGGCACTGTTTTTGGCGGAGGAAAGGGTAAAATAACAGCAATAGATACTAAAGGGGTGAGTTGGACATGGTCAAACAAAAAATACCGCACAGATCTATGATCAATTTATTCATGACGCTCACTATCATTGTGTCAACGGCTTTATACATGACAGTTTGTTCTGTATGTCCTGCGTATGCTGTGACGACTACTGCAAAGACAGGTGAGCTCACCTCTGTCATCGAAGGCATGAAGGTCAGACAGGTAGGCAGCAGCCAGGTAATGCTGGAACTCAGGGGTACTTCGGTGAGCCTGCCGGTGTCTGGAGCTGCTACCGGCAGCGCAATAACACTGATATGGAAAGGTATTCGTTTTCCCAGAAATACAGACAAGAAGGACTGGTGGGACGAATACGGCTGGGATATCCTCAGGTTAAAAGAGAAAGAGAGTGAAGAGTGGCATCAGGAGTATGAATACAACCTTGTGCAGAGGATCAGCGTAATTTCCAACGATCAACAGGGACTTACAATGGAAGTCATCGGTGAAAAACCGCTCGTCCTTAAAAAAATCAGCGGTATGTCAGGGTCAGACAGGATCACACTTACTCTGGAAACAGTTAATGACATTGTGCCGTCGACACCTCCAAAACCCCGTGCCACTGTTCAGGGAGATCCCCTAGGTATGTACACACCTGTGACACTCGAGCTGAGGGACATATCAGTCAGGGAGGTTTTCAGGATGCTTGCAGATCTTCGCAACCTTAATTTAGTGATAGACAGCTCGGTGCCTGACAATTTGATGACTTTTTCATTCAAGAATGCCAAATTCAGTGAAGTATTTGCATACATGCTCAGGATGAATGATCTCACTTATGCACTTATGGGAAATACTCTGGTCGTAGGAACAGCGGAGAGCATCGGAAAGACCCTGGGCAAAAACATTACTAAGGAATATAAGGTTGCTTACGGAGATATTAAAAAAATGCCAGCGATAATAATGAGCCTGGTAACGCTCCCCAAACCTCCGGTAGTTGATGAGCGCCTGAGAGCGCTCTATGTTACCGGAACAGCAGAACAGCACATTGAAGTTGAATCGTTGATGAACAGGATAGATCACCCTGGAAAACAGATAATGCTTGAAGCGAGGCTCATTGAAATTACCGATGGCGCACAGCAGGAGATAGAGACGCTTATATCCTCTGTTTATAACGGCTGGCTTTTCACATACGGTGCTCAGGGGCTGACTTCAGAGTACACATACGCTAATGGTCTTATTAAACCAAACGTTAACCCTACAGGAACAACTACGACGGGAGGACTTCCGATCGTTGGCTCTGACTCAACGATGCCGGTAAATATTATTGATCCTACGATGAAAATGCTGGATGCGGGGTTAAGAGCCATGGAATCGGACAACAAAGGAAAGATACTTGCCAATCCTTCTGTGGTAGCACTTGACGGACAGAAAGCTACGATAAAGCTTACTCATAATTATCTATACCAGTCAGGGCTGGACGAAAGCGGCAATCCTGAGTTTACTGAGCAGCAAACTGGTCCAACCCTGGATATTACTCCTACGATCGGAAGAGACGGTTTTGTAACGCTGAAACTGAAGATATCGACAGGAGAGATAGTACAGTTCAGAGACAGCGGTATCTCAGAAGTGCCTGAAACTACAAAACGCGAAGTTGACACTCAGATAAGAGTCAGAGACGGAGAGCTTTTTGTGATCGGAGGACTATACCAGGAGAACAAAACAAAAGGCGTGACAAGAGTGCCGATCCTTAGTTATATCCCACTGATAGGCGAACTGTTCAAGAGCAAGACGGACAAACACTCCAAGTCTGAAATGGCTTTTATCGTAATGCCGCATATATTGGATGTACCGACAGGAGCAGCTGAGATCTTCGACATGCCCGGTAAAAGCTTAATACAGTAAACATAAGTTACAGTGAATAAAAACACATATCTCTTTCGGGATGGGGGAGAGTCATGAAACCTATAAGGACATTAAAGCTAGGGGAACTTCTTGTTAATGCGGGTGCAATTTCACCTGCCAACCTTCAGGCGGCGCTTGGAGAACAGAAGGTCTCTCATATGCGTCTTGGAGAAGTCCTCATAAAAAACGGATATCTTACAGAGATGCATCTTGCAGAAGCGCTGAGTGCCCAGCTTGGGATCCCATTCATATCCCTTGTGAAAGAAAGGCCAAGTCAGAACGCTCTCTCCATGATACCCGAAAACGTTGCCGTCAGGCTCAACATAATACCGCTTTCTCTCACCTACGACGGACGTATCACTGTAGTAATGTCGGATCCGATGGATACTCTCGCCATAGATGAGATCTGCATGCTTACCAACAGGGAAGTGGATATACGGATAGCTACGGCAAGTGATATCAACAAGGCCCTTTCTACTTACTACCGAGTTCAGTCAAGTGTGGAAGATGCTGTGCAGGATGTAATGAAACAGTCAGCAAACATATCCGGCTCGACTCAGATAATGTCCTCGACTGTTGCTCAGGATATAGCAACTGTTAATTCTGATGATGCGCCTGTTGTACGCCTCGTAAACAGTATTCTTGAACAGTCTGTCAAGGAGAAGGCCTCTGACATACACATTGAACCATCCGATTCAACAACGAGTGTAAGGATGAGGATAGACGGAACGCTTTTCCTTACAACTGAGATACCCAAAAATCTGCATATGCCTCTGATTGCGAGGATAAAAATTCTTGCAGGCATGGACATCGCAGAAAAAAGGCGGCCACAGGACGGCAGGATCCTTATTAAAGTAAGCGGTAAAAAAATGGATATGCGTGTATCGACTCTCCCTTCTATTTTTGGAGAAAAAGCTGTCCTACGTCTCCTTGATCAGGACAATGAACACATAGGCATCGAAAAACTGGGTTTTGATCATGACCAGGCGGAAAAATTGAAACAGGTAGTAACTGCTCCTCATGGCATCATACTTGTTACAGGGCCGACGGGAAGTGGAAAATCCACTACTCTCTACTCACTTCTTGAACTGATCAATAAGCCGGAGGTCAACATTATCACTATAGAAGATCCTGTTGAATATACGATAGCCGGGATAACCCAGATCCAGGTAAACGAGAAGATCGATGTCACTTTCGGAAGTGCACTGAGGTCGATATTGAGACAGGATCCGGACAAGTTAATGGTAGGAGAAATAAGGGACCAGGAAACGGCACATCTTGCAGTAAGGGTAGCTTTGACAGGACACCTTGTATTGAGTACCCTCCATACAAACGATGCGACTGCTTCCATAAACAGGCTTGTCGATATGGGAGTCCCGAATTTCCTGATCGCATCGTCGCTGAGATGTATAGTGGCTCAGAGGCTTGTAAGGAAGCTCTGCAACAACTGTAAAAAAGAGATAGAAGTAACAGAGGAGATGTCACGGGACATAAACATCCCTGCCGGGTCAAAAATATACAGCCCTGTAGGATGTGCTTCCTGCCGTTTTACCGGTCACAGCGGCAGGACTGTAATAGCCGAATTGATGATAATAGACCCAACCTTAAGGGAAATGATTAACAACGCAAGGCCTCAGCAGGAAATAAAGGATTACGCAGTAAATAACGGCATGTCTACGCTGAGAGACGTCGCAATGAAAAAAGTACTCGACGGCACTATCAGTGTAGAAGAGATGCTTATAACAACAATGTTCGATTAATCGGAGGCTGCATACTTTGCCAATTTTTGACATTAACAACCTTCTGCTCGACGGTGTAATGAGCAGTGCAAGCGACATACATATTTGTGCGGGAGCAAAACCCGCACTAAGGATCAACGGTACACTCGTAAGACGTCCATATGCTGAACAAATTACGAAAGAAGGCATGGACAACGTTATCAACACTCTTCTCTCTCCGGAACAGCTCAGCAGGTTCAACGAAGAGAGAGAATTCGATTTCAGTTTCAACTTCTCAAGCGGGCCTGATTTCAAACAGCGATTCAGGGGAAATTTCTCTTTTGAAAGAGGTAACCCTGTTCTCGCGCTCAGGATAATCACACCGATAATCAGGACCGTCAAACAACTTATGCTGCCGGAAGAGGTCAGAAACATTTCCCACAAAAACAACGGGCTGTTTATAGTTACAGGACCTACCGGATCGGGAAAATCAACAACGCTTGCAGCTATGATCCAGGAGATAAATCTGACGCGGCCGACTCATATAATCACGATAGAAGACCCTATCGAATACATATACAGCTCTGCTGAATCAATGATCCACCAGCGTGAAGTCGGAAGCGACACCAAAAGCTTTTCAGAAGCGCTCCGGCGAGCAATGAGACAGGACCCTGACGTTATAATGATAGGAGAACTCAGGGACCTTGAGACCATCTCTGCGGCAGTTACGGCAGCAGAGACAGGACATCTTGTGCTGACTACGCTTCACACGCCCGACGCACCTCAAAGCATAGACAGGATAATAGACGTGTTTCCTTCAGGGCAGCAGCAGCAGATCAGGATACAGTTGTCGTCGATCCTCATCGGTATCCTCTCGCAGCAGCTCGTACCCCTTGTTACTGAAACAGGACGAATGGTGGCTACAGAACTTCTGATAGCAAACAATGCCGTAAAGAACTACATAAGAGAGGCCAAGACCTCTCAGATCAAAAACGCTATTCAGACAGGTTCCGCCCTCGGCATGCATACCATGGACCAGGATCTGGCACGAATGTACAGAGAAGGTCTCATAAGCAGAAAAAATGCGATCGCTTATGCTTATGACTTAAAAGATCTTGAAAGATTCATGGGAGATTGAGATCCAGAAAGGGAACTATGCTTACAGGAACACTGGCGGCCTGTTTTATTGCCGTGATAGTTACCGGTATTTTTGCATGTCTCTTTCGTACAAGTGTTATGCTCGTAAAAACACCATATGAAATCCTTGATATTGAGAGAGCTAAGCACGATGCACTTTCTGTTTTATCTTCGGGCAGTATCCCCGAGCAGGTCAACTTCAATAACGTTCGAATTAACTTTGACAACACTTCAGATGACAAAAATTTAATTCTTCTGATCGAGAAAGATGGTTTTCAGGAAATCAGAGGATCTTATCTTGTATGGCCAAATGAAACGCCATAAGAATAAGGCTTTTTCCCTAATAGAACTGGTTGTCAGCATCGGTATTATGCTGATCATGACCCCGATGTTTATCTCTACTGTAAAAATTGCCGTGGACAGGATCGATATAGACACCGAACAGTTGAAGGCACATAAAAGGATATCAAGAGCAGAGTCACTTCTTAAAGCCCCTCTTTTCTATTGTGGATTTGGAATGCCGGTCGATGCGTCAATATATAAGGTGGCTTTCGGCAGCCAGAAGTATGATCCCTTCAGGTGGGACGGCCCTATAAGCGTTAAAAAGGGACCAAGCGGTTTTGATAACAGCGAATTAAGGGTCTCTTTTGCCCGGCCTGGAAGCGCAAAGCTAACCCGGATGACACAGAGTGAAACGCCTGACGGAGTTGTAAATCTTCACAAATACCCTGATCAGAACGAAATAGGTGATACTTATTCCAACAATTCACCCGATGTCAGAAACTGGGTCCTATTCCCAACATCCTTCCCGCCTTCGACACCCTTTTGTGTAACAGGCCTCACTGGAAAAACAATGTCTGTAAATAACAATATGGGAAGATCTTTTAGTATTTCCGGGGGCGACAGGGTACATCATATGAGGGCAATGTGCGTCTACTCACTTAACGACTGCCTTTATACAAAGGATTTTCGAGCTCCCGGTGCACAGCCAAGGATAAAGGGAATCATGGATATTAGGTTCGACCTTGATATTGAGAAAAGGCTTGTTAAGGTCTATATCCTTGCAAGAGGCGACAGACTGTACGATACGCCAAAGGAGATAGAGGGCAGAGAAGAATGGCCTGAAGAATATATTCGGCAATGGGATGAAAAAGGATCGAAATATAAGCTCTTTGCGTCAAAAACTGTATGGTACCTTCCAAACCTGATAGGAAGCGATATAATATGCGAAGAATACATAAACGCGACGGAGCAGTTCTGATAACAGCCATTTATTGTTCTGTTGCTATACTCACAGCTGTCCTGCTCTATTTTACTCTGGCAAATAAGATCCACGGTTCCGTTAACTGGGAGTGTAACCTTCTGAAAAGGGAAAACGCCGCAATACAGGCAGAAGCCATTGTGAAATGCTGGTTCGGTTCATCAGTATCAGGAGATGGTTTTATCAACACTTCAGAGTTCATTCCGGGATCTGAACCTAAAGATGATCCCTACATGGATCTCCCCGAAGACCTTCTGCAGGAGATCAGAAACCAATATAAAGATATCTGCATCCAGGCAACGATCATCGATCAGAATTATGGTGACTCATTTGTGTCTGAGGCAGATAAGATGAATGTCCCAAGGGGAGAGCCTTCTATGCTTTTGATCGGAGCTGAAGGAGAAAGTCGCGACGTATGCTTTATTAAGAGATACCACATCAGGATAACTTCAGCATATTCCAATGAAGAAGGCGAGCCCATAGTTCTTTCTGAAAATGTACTTGTCCTTAAGGAGCCCTCGGGAACGATAAGAGCGATACCTCTATACACAAAAAAACAATAGCAGATAAAGACAAACAAGCTTTCTTTATGTTATGATAATGCGGCGTATCCATGGCAAATGAATGCGCATGATGTTTTGTGAGAGAGTACAGGGAGGTTTTTCAATGGCACAAATTGTGGACACTAGCGATTTCCGTCCGGGACTTAAGATCAAATGGGAAGGCGGGATGTGGGTCATTCTTGAATGTTCCCATCACAAGATGGGAAGGGGAGGCGCGATCGTAAGGGGAAAACTTCGCAACCTTGAGACCGGATCTTCTGTTGACCAATCTTTTAAGTCAGGAGAACGCTTTGAAAGGATAATTTTTGACGAAAGACCTGCCCAGTACCAATACAAAGATGGCGACAGCTATGTTTTTATGGACATGGAGTCATATGATCAGGTATACCTTACCGAAGATATCCTGGGAGATGCTGTGAAATACTTGATCGATGACCTTGAAGTAAGTTTTGACATGTACGAAGAACGGGTCATGGGCATCGAGCTTCCAAACTCGGTTGCAATGCAGATAACGGACACACCTCCCGGATTCAAGGGAGATACAGCTTCAGGCGGTGGCAAACCTGCCACTACGGAGACAGGCCTTGCCATCACGGTGCCGTTCTTTGTTGAGAACGAGGAGATAGTCCTTGTTGATACGAGGACCGGCGAATACCTTGAAAGAGCAAAGAAATAGAAAGGGAGGGTTCCTGATGAGCTCACGTGAAAAGATAGCGTACCTTAGGGGATTGATCGACGGGCAGAAAGTAGCTGATACGCCTGAGAAGGAGAAGTTTTTTGCTGCATTGGTAGACGCCCTTGACTCATTGGCTGAGGCAATGGAAGAGCACGAAGAAGTCCACAATGAGCTTAATGACTACCTCGAACAGCTTGATGAGGATGTAAGTGAGCTTGAGGATGATCTCGACGCACTTATCGAGGATGAGTACGATGATGAAGACGACGAAGATTACGAGGACTTTGATGAGGAAGAGTACGCCTCAGTGACATGTCCCGAGTGCGGTAAGGATTTCTACTATGAGCCGGCTGCCTACGAAGAAGACGAGGATCTTCTCTGTCCTCATTGCGGTAAGCCTTTCAAATATCCTGAAGATTAAATTTATATCAGAAAATAATATACAGTTAGTTGTCGATAAGGAGGAATAACCGCATGGTCGCGAACAATAAAGAGGAATTTGTAGTAAGCGAAACCGGTGAGACCGAAGAGATCGCTGCTGGGAACACTATCGATCAGTCTAACCTTGAAGGAAAGATCCGGATCTCGGAAGACGTGATAGCCCAGCTTGCTACAAAGGCTCTGAACAGCGTTGAAGGTGTTACTCCTGCAAATCCAGGGCTTATGGCCAACCTGCGTCTTGGAAGAAAAACAGTCAACGGTGTAAGGATAACTATCTCTGACGGAGATGCGCCTGAGATAGTTGTAGATGCATATATTGCTGTCAAGTACGGACTTCGTATCCCTGATGTATGCTGGGACGTTCAGGAGGCAGTAAAGGAACAGATAGAACGCTTTACAGGCTATACTATCAAGGGCGTAAATGTTTACGTACAGGGAGTAACTTTCGGTGATAAAAAAGAGACTTCTGCAGCTCATGCAGAGGCCGTTTACAACACATTTACCGAAGAGGCCTGATCCAACCGAAATTACGAAAGAAGGCCGGTTTCCTGGATGAGAAACCGGCCTTCTCAATTAAGAGGTGAATAAGATGCTCTTTTTATGGACGACAACCAAGCTGGGCAAAATTTGGGTCGACGGAGACTCGTTACGCCACATCATCTCCAAGAGACTGCCGGAAGGTTTTTACTGCCAGGAAATTTCTTTTATCGGAGATCAAAACCTTTTGAATATTTATATTACCATGCCTGAGGGTGACAATGAAGAAGACAAGGTAAGACTGGAAAAGAAGTTTACCGACATCTTCACCAAGTCAGGAATGGCGGTCCATATAAACTGGATAAACATAGCACCTCAGGACAATCCCAAAATTAATCCCGTATGGACTCTGCCATTATTCTGGGCCGGCGCAGCGGCTGCACTGACCGCAATAGTGCACCTTGGGCTCAAGGGCATCCTGTGGTCACTTTTTGCTGCGTTGATCGGCTATGGGATCTCTTGGATACTGCTCACCGAGGACGGCAAAAAACAGGTTTCAACTCTGATGCAGCAATTCAGGAGATGATATTTGAAGATGTCGTCTAAGTCACAAATGCGCCACAGATCACGTGAAATTGCGCTCCAATTAATCTACCAGCTGGATGTGAGACCTTCCGCAAATATTGATGAAGCCATTGAGCTTTACCCTTCAGAGGGAGAGGCTGATGGTGTATTTGATTATGCATGTGAGCTGGTAAGGGGAGTAATGGAAAACATGGATGCTATCTCAGATTTGCTAAGGGAAAACATTATTGGCTGGAGGCCGGAAAGAATGGTTGCCGTCGATAAGGTAGCTATATCAATGGCTCTCTATGAGGGGATCATATCTAAAAAGGTGCCGGTCGCGGTCTCAATTTCTGAGGCAGTTCAGCTTGCCAAAGTTTTTGGTACAGAAGAATCCGGACGCTTCGTAAATGGTGTTCTGGGGAGGATCGTCAGAAAGGAAGAGTCTCTCTCGAACTGAGCAGCCATGTTTAAATATGAAAAAGATGCGATATTTACAGTTGATGAGGTCACAAACAAGATCCGAGAAGCTATATATGCTTCCGGTGAACTTCAGAATATCTCCGTAAAAGGAGAGCTTCTTGGATTCAAGAAACACTCCAGCGGTCATGCATATTTTACAATAATCGGTGCAGAGGCACGGATATCCTGTGTCCTCTTCCGTTCTAACGCTTCCTCTGTAATCCTCTGGCCCAAAGACGGAGATGAGGTGCTTGTCCGCGGCAAAGTTGACGTCTACGGAGCAAGGGGCTCATACCAGATATATGCTTCGACCCTTCTGCCGCTTGGCGAAGGAGCAAAAACAAGGGCTAAGGAGATCCTCTTCAAACAGCTTACAGCAGAAGGGATCTTCGATGTCAGACATAAGAGGGAACTCCCTCTCTTTCCCGTAAAAGTAGCTCTCATTACCTCACCCACAAGCGCAGCGGTACAGGATGTAATAAAGATCGCATCAATAAGATACCCTGCTTCGGAGCTGCTTGTGATCCCAAGTCTTATGCAGGGCGCGGCAGCTTCTTCGGAAATAAGGGATGCTTTCTCAAAGTGCGCCTCTTTTCAGGACATCTCACTCGTGATGCTTGTAAGGGGAGGGGGAAGCCGGGACGACCTGGATATTTTTGACAGCGAAGAAGTTGTCAGGTCTGTCAGGTCATGTCCTGTTCCTGTAATTACGGGACTTGGTCATCAAATTGACAAGACTCTTTCTGATCTGGCAGCTGATGCGTACGCGCCGACACCATCAGGAGCTGCAGAGAGAGTTTTTCCAGATTCCAAAGAACTCACAGCCTACTTAAAAAGTTCTATGCGGACGATGCATGCCCATATGAACAAGAGAGCTGCAAAGATCAGCTCGGAATTGATCGATTCAAAGAGAAGGCTCCTTTTCAGCATCACCAGAGGAGTGTGCCTCCCTGCGTCGGAATTTTTGAACAATGTTCAGGGTTCTCTCACGTCGAATATCACATACAAGATGTCAGAGGCAGAAGCGAAGCTCACTTCTGCAGCCGGTACCTTAAACAACCTTTCGCCACTAAGCGTAATGTCAAGAGGCTTTGCGATATGCAGGGACTCTGAAGGAAATATGATCAAAGATGCATCCTCACTTGCTGAGCATCAGAGAGTAGGCATATACTTCAGGGACGGACATGCAGAGACAGAAGTAAAAAGCATCTGCATAGAGAACTGATGATCGGGGAGGACTCCCCGGAACTCACTGGAAAAACTGCTGTTATTTACTGTAAAACATTATTTAAACAGTTAACGAATAAGTACATAAGAGGTGAGCCTGTTGCTGCCTGAAACAATAGAATGGATCAGCGAAGCCCCGATGCTCCGGCTTCTTGACCAGAGAAAAATACCGGCTTCTGTGGGATTTGTGGACTGTCGTACTTATGAGGAGACAGCCAGGGCAATAGAGGACATGACAGTAAGAGGTGCCCCTGCCATAGGAGTAGCTGCGGCTTATGGCGTCGTATTGGCAGCGCATTCAGGCCTGTCAATTATCGATGATGCACTTTCAAGGCTTTCTGCAACAAGACCGACAGCAGTCAACCTCTTTTGGTCCATTGAAAAAATGCGTTTTGTTTACAACGAACACAAAAATTCCCCGGAATTATATTCATTGCTTGAATCAGAGGCAATAATGATCGATAGAGAAGACCGTGAGATCAACAGAAGGATCGGTGCTCATGGAGCTGTGCTGCTTCCGGATAAAGCTTCTGTCATAACTCACTGCAACGCCGGAGCACTTGCCACTTCCGGTTACGGCACGGCTCTTGGTGTTTTCAGGGCCGCAAGGGATGCCGGCAAGCAGATAAAAGTCTACGCAGATGAGACAAGGCCGCGTTTTCAGGGAGGAAGGCTCACTGCTTTTGAATTGTGTGAGGATGGATTTGACGTAACAGTCATATGCGATTCTATGTCAGCCTTTCTAATGTCAAGGGAGAAGATAGACGCTGTAATTACCGGTGCAGACAGAATAGCACTTAACGGAGACACGGCAAATAAGATCGGCACCTATGGGCTTGCAATTTCGGCAAAATGGCATAATGTTCCTTTTTATATTGCTGCTCCTATCAGTACTGTAGATTTTAACTGCCCCAATGGAAATTCTATCCCCATTGAAGAGAGAGACCACATGGAAGTTAAGATGATCGGCAGTGAAATTCTGGTCCACGAGGGTGCCAAGGTATGGAACCCGGCCTTTGACGTTACTCCTGCAGATCTGATAAAAGGGATAATAACCGAGGCCGGCATAATTGAACCGTCAAGAATAAAAGAGCTACAATAAACAACAGCTTAACATGCTGTTGAGTGGTAATATTAAAGCAAGGCAATGCTTTGATATGTTTTTGGATGATTTCATTCACTTTATGGCAATAGTGTAGGAGTGGTGCCCTTGGTCTATATAAATCCACGCGGCGTATATGTGTTGTTTTTCTTGAAAGGGGCGAAATGCCCGGCAGGAAGGAGGCAGTATTGTGAAAAACGAATTTAGGATTGCTGACATGAGCCTGGCTCCGGAAGGACACAGAAGGATAGAGTGGGCATGGGAGTATATGCCTGTGCTAAGGCTTATTGCTGAGAGGGAAGAAAAATACAGGCCGCTTGACGGGCTTGTAATAGGATGCTGCCTGCATCTTGAGGCTAAGACAGCCTGTCTTTTAAAAGTAATGAACAAACTTGGAGCAACTGTAGCAGTAGCCGGAAGCAATCCGCTTTCAACACAGGACACGATCTGCGCGGCCCTGGCTGAGGAAGGAATACATGTATTCAGCCGCAGAGGCATGACTCCTCAGGAATACTCCGAAAACATAGTGGAAATGCTCAAATGGGATCCTCAGATAATAATTGATGACGGCGGCGACGTCGTTTCGATGATAATAGACAAGAGAAGGGACCTAATTCCAAACTTGCTTGGCGGATGCGAAGAGACCACTACGGGGATAAAGCGTCTTAAAGCCATGCATTGTGAAGGAGTATTGCCTTTCCCGATGCTGGCAGTAAATGATGCCCAGAGCAAATACCTTTTCGATAACAGGTACGGAACAGGTCAGTCTGTCTGGGATGCGATCCTCAGGACCACCAACCTTATCGTGGCAGGCAAAAATGTTGTCATTGCAGGATATGGCTGGTGCGGAAAGGGCGCTGCCAAGAGAGCGGCAGGTCTGGGTGCAAGGGTCATAGTTGTAGAGGTAGATCCCCACAGGGCACTTGAGGCGCTGATGGATGGTTTTGATGTTATGGACATGCTTGATGCTTCAAAGGTCGGGGATGTTTTCATTACAGTCACAGGCAACACAAAAGTCATCCGCAAAGAACACTTTATGCGCATGAAAGACGGAGTGCTCCTCTGCAACGCGGGCCACTTTGACGTGGAGGTCTGCATTCCCGATCTTGCCGAACTCGCTGTTGACGTGAAGGCATCGCGTGACAATATCCAGACTTACATACTTCCGGTAGGCCGCAGGATCCACCTTCTAGGTGAAGGAAGACTGGTCAACCTGGCAGCAGGGGACGGGCATCCTGTCGAAATAATGGATCTGAGTTTTGCTATGCAGCTGCTCTCTTGCCTTTATATAAGCTGCAACAAACTGGAACCGGGTCTATACAACGTTCCGGCAGAGCTTGACAAGAGGGTGGCCGAGCTAAAGCTTGAATCGCTCGGCATAAGCATTGAACGGCTTACACAGGAGCAAAAGGAATACCTGGCAGCATGGAGAGAGATTTAATGAAACAGCAATACAGAAATGTCGTTGTCTGGGACTCTGAGAGCTCTTCCGCCAAACTGTGCGATGTCGCGACCGAAGGTGACAGGATATCCTCCATCCTCCCGGCCGGGGCCCTCAGTTCCGGATGTGCATACGAGGGAAGAGGCAATACAGCTCTGATCCCCGGTTTTGTGAATGCACACGGGCATGCTGCGATGACTCTGCTGAGAGGACTTGGAGAAGAACTGCCTCTTATGGAATGGCTTCAGAAACGCATCTGGCCGGTTGAAAACAACCTTGACGGAGATCTTGTCAAAGCAGGGACCGCACTGGGTATATTGGAGATGCTCTCTACAGGTACCACCTGTTTTGCAGACATGTACTTTTTCATGGACAAAGTTGCGGAGGCTGCCCTTGAAAACGGAATGAGATGCGGACTTTCGCGGGGCATAGTAGGTGACAGCGACAGAAGCAAGTTAAAGGAAAACCTTAAGTTCGCAGAGGACTACAACGGCAGGGATGGATTGATCAACGTCCAGCTCGGCCCACACGCTCCGTATACAGTTCCTTTCGACCTGATGACAGAGATTGCAGATAGAGCGAAAGAGACCGGACTGGGGGTCCAGCTCCACTGGCTCGAAACGTCTTCTGAGTGGAGCATAAGCGGCCTGGAAGGGAAAATGACTCCTGAGGAGTATCTTTCCGAAACAGGCATGATCGATGTGCCTAACCTCCTGCTGGCGCATTGTGTATGGGTGGAGAAGGGTTCTGCAGCTTTCTATGCGAGGAACAACGTTACTTTCGCTCACAACCCCGAAAGTAATCTCAAACTGGGCAGCGGTATAGCCCCTCTTCCTGAATTCCTCAAAGCCGGGGTCAGAATCGCTATCGGTACAGACGGTGCCGCAAGCAACAACAGGCTGGACATTTGGGATGAGCTTCGCTGTGCGGCATTGATCCACAAGGGTGTGACTAATGATCCGACCCTTGTGACATCTGCCGAGGTCCTTAAGATGGCTACGGTAAACGGAGCAAAGGCACTTGGATTCAGAGATACAGGACTTATTAAAGAGGGATACAAGGCGGATATGATACTTATTGACCTCGACCAACCGCATTATGTAGGCTGGGACAATGATAATCTTCCCGGTTTTCTTGTTTATGCGGGATCTTCTTCAGATGTTAAGGCTACTGTTGTGGCAGGAAGAATACTTTATGAAAATGGAACGTTCACAGAAATCGACAAGGACAGGGTAATTTCTGAAGCAAAATCGGCGCGCAGAAAACTTACCGGCTGCTGATATTTTTATAGGACGGTCGTTTTTCCTTAACGTGGATCTGGCACAAAAACCCCAGATCCGCGTATAATTATTTGATGCAAAAATTACAAAGACCTTACGCCTTTCTTATCCGGATGGAATACGGCTTTGATCTTTTATTACAGGGGGCAGCTTAAATGCAATACAGAAGCGGAAAAGAATTAAGGGAACTATTTCTTTCATATTTCGAGGAAAAGGGATGCAAAAGGTACCGCAGTTTTTCACTGGTGCCGGATGATCCTACGCTGCTTTTCACAATTGCGGGAATGGTCCCTTTCAAACAATACTTCCTTGGACTGAAGACCCCTGAGGTGAAAAGAGCTACTACGGCACAGAAGTGCGTAAGGACCAACGACATTGAGAATGTCGGACGCACTGCGAGGCATCACACATTTTTCGAGATGCTGGGAAACTTCAGTTTTGGAGATTACTTTAAAGAGGAAATAATCCCATGGGCGTGGGAATTTCTTACAGAACGTGTAGGACTCGAACCGGACAGGCTTTATGCAACGATCTATCTTGACGATGATGAAGCACACGATATATGGCGCGACAAAGTAGGGCTTCCTGAAAACAGGATAGTACGACTCGGAGCGGATGATAATTTCTGGGCTGCCGGACCTGTCGGTCCGTGCGGACCATGCTCTGAAATAATATACGATCAAGGACCGGAATTTTCGTGCGGAAAACCCACATGCACTGTGGGATGCGACTGTGACCGCTACCTGGAGATATGGAACCTCGTCTTTATGCAGTACAACAGGGATGAAGCAGGGAACCTTACTCCTCTTCCCAACAAGAATATCGATACAGGAATGGGGCTTGAGAGACTGTCATCAGTTGTCCAGAGAGTGCCGAACGACTTCGAGACGGACCTTTTCCGTCCGATAATCGACAAGGCATGCGAGCTTGGCGGAGTCAAATATGGAGAAGATCCTAAAAAAGATATGGCGGTAAAGGTCATTTCAGACCATATAAGGGCATCAGCATTTATGATAGCAGATGGAATACTGCCCACAAACGATGGCGGAGGATATGTCCTAAGGCGCCTTATCAGGCGTAGCGCCCGCTACGGGAAACTGCTCGGAATAGACAGGCCCTTCCTTACCGAACTTCTTCCCGCCGTTCGAAAATCGATCGGCGACGAATACACTGAACTCGTCGAACAGGCCTGTGCCATCGAGCAGATACTGAAGACAGAAGAGGAACGTTTTACTAAGACACTTTCACAGGGAAGCGACCTTCTTGAATCAGAGATCAGGCAGCTTAAGAAAAAAGATATCAACACACTTCCCGGCAGCGTTGCCTTTGTCCTTTACGATACTTACGGATTCCCGCTTGAACTCACAGAAGAGATGTGCGAAGAAGAGGGCATCGGCGTTGATAAGGAAGGTTTCAACAAAGCGATGGACGACCAGCGTGAGCGTGCAAGGGCCTCGAGTAAGCAGACCAGTTCAGTCATTTCAAAAAATGCTTATACTGAATTAGCAGACATATTGGGTCCAAGCAGTTTTTGTGGTTACGATCGAACGTCCTGTGACGCTAAAGTAATAGCGATAATTTTTGAAGGGAAAGAAAAGGATTTCATTGCGGAAGGTGAAAGTGCGGACATAGTTCTCTCTGACACACCTTTCTACGGCGAAAAGGGCGGACAGGTTGGCGACACCGGTGTAATTACAGCAGAAAATGTAATTTTCGAGGTAGAGGACACCATTTATCCTGTAAACGACCTCATCGTCCACAGAGGCAGACTGCTTAAGGGAAGTATCAAGAAAAACCAGACAGTGACAGCGTCTATTGATGTTGCAAGAAGAAAAAACATTCAGAGACACCATACGGCGACACACCTTGTACACGAGGCCCTTTCCAAAGTCCTCGGACAGCATGTGAGGCAGGCCGGATCTATCGTGACTCCTACGTTCCTGCGTTTCGACTTCAACCATTTTGCTCCGCTTACGACAGATCAGCTGCGTGAGGTCGAATCCATTGTCTATGAGCAGGTCCTTTCAAATCTGCCCGTAAATACGTCCATCATGCCTATTGAAGATGCAAAAAAGACCGGAGCAAAGGCGCTCTTTGACGAAAAATACGGTGACGAGGTAAGGGTGCTCGAAATACCCGGATACTCATCTGAACTTTGCGGAGGTACACATGTAAAAGCAACAGGTGAGATCGGGGTGGTCAAGATCATACGTGAAGAGGGAATAGGCTCAGGCGTTAGGCGTATCAACGCAATAGCGGGACAAAATGCCCTACAGACCTTTCAGCGTTTCAGCTACCTGTCAGGAACTATGATGTCGATGCTGGGCGAAGATCTTGATTCAGTCCTTGGCAGAGTAGAAGATCTTCTCGATGAAAAAAAGATACTTGAGAGAAAAAACAGGGAGCTGCAGGTCAAAGCAGCCATGTCCGATATTGAAGAGAGCATCAAACCTTGTGCCAGCGTCAACGGAGTAGATCTCATAATGGAAAAGTTTGAAAACATGAACCCTGATCTTCTGAGGCAGGTCGGCGACAGGATAAAGCAGAAATACCCGGTCGCGGTGATACTGCTTGCAGGAATAGGGGAAGAAAAACACGTGACGCTGACCTCCATGGCAAGTGAAGAAGCTGTGAGCAAAGGGATCAGGGCGGATGAGTTCCTGAAGGAAATAGCTGACCTTATTGGCGGAAGAGGGGGAGGAAGACCCACTCTCGCGCAGGGCAGGGCTCCTGATGCCGGCAGACTTAACGAGGCTATTACAAAAGCCCCTGAAATTTTTGCCAGACTTGCTGCAAAAGGCTGAGGCCATATAGTTGGAGAGGATAGTTGCAGTTGATATAGGATCTGTAAGGGTCGGTGTCGCTGTAAGTGATCCATTTGGATCTTTTGCGCAGGCTCTGACCGTTCTCAGCACAAAGAACGACTGGATAGAGGAACTCAAAAAAATCATGGATACCTACCGGACGACAAAACTTCTGGTGGGTCTTCCACTCAGGACCGGCGGAAATGAGGGGCCTGAAGCTCTGAATATAAGAGAAGTTGCTGATACTATCGTCGGCAGATATCCCGGTTTAGAAATAATTTTTTTGGATGAGCGCTTTACAACAGTAATAGCGCAGCAGTCCCTCATAGAGGGAGATGTCTCGAGGAAAGGCCGAAAACAAAGGGTAGACATGGTCGCAGCCTCTCTTCTCCTTCAGAGTTACCTAGACAAGGGGAGGACTGTATAGACTTGGAACTTCCGCAGGGGACTAAAATGACCCCCATGCTGGAACAGTACATGTACTGGAAAGAGCAGTACCCTGACTCTCTTCTTTTTTTTCGCATGGGTGATTTCTATGAAATGTTTTTTGAGGATGCACAGATCGCATCCTCAGTTCTTGATATTGCCCTCACATCACGTTCCCGTGAAGCAGAGAACGCCATCCCTATGGCAGGCGTTCCCTTCCACTCGGTCGATCCTTATCTTGGAAGGCTGGTAGCCGCAGGGTACAGGGTCGCCATATGCGAGCAGGTAACAGTTCCTGACGGAAAGACTCTGGTCAGGAGAGAAGTAACAAGATTAGTGACACCCGGTACTTGGCTGTCAGACAGCTCAGAGTCAGACGGAAACCTTGCCGCCTGTTTTTTTGACGGGAAAAATGTCTCACTGGCTCTCCTCACTACGGCAACAGGCAGTTTAAAAGCCGGTACCTTCAATACTGAAGAGGCATCATCTCTCCTCTGTTCTTTCCGCCCTGATGAAATACTGATCCGAAAGGGACAGATCAACTGTCTTTCTGAAATTTATCCCGACCAGGGCCGCCTCAATATATTTGAAAGAGAAAAGGGAGAATTCGACCCAAGGGCAGGCTCAGAATGGCTCTGCAGAAAGTGGGGGATAGCCTCCCTCAGCTGTATGGGAATCGACGACAGGGATCCTTCCGCAGGCGCATCAGCGGCAGTTTTGAGATATCTGGAAGAGACCCAGTTTTCCCAGGCCCTGCATGTTACGTGTATCACGCCCATCATGCCGGCGCAATCGCTCATTCTTGACAGGAACACAGTAAACAACCTTGAACTGACGGAACCATCTGACATCTCGCTTTTTTCTGTCCTGAACAGATGCCGTACTGCAATGGGCAGGAGAACTCTCAAAGAATGGATACTCTCTCCCCTTCAGGACATAGGTACAATTGAACAAAGACAGGATTCCATTGAAGAGCTTGTAAATGACCATTCTACGCGTGGGGAACTGCAGCGTCGCCTCTCATCGTGCGGAGACATGGAAAAGGCGATAAGCAGGCTGACCCTGAAGATGGGATCTCCATCTGATCTTGTAACTATAAGGGAAACTATCCGTGCGCTGCCTATGCTGAAATCATTGATGTCCCAAAATGATAGACTGAGGAGATGGACTCTGGGTGTGGATGATCTGGAAGGACTTTTCTCTCTTCTAGAATCTTCGATCGCAGAAACCGTTCCTCGTTTCGCCAGGGACGGAGGAGTTATTAGAGAAGGGTATGACAAGGATCTGGACGAATGGAGAGACAAGGCGGCCCATTCCTCCGAATGGCTTCATAGATTTGAGGAAAGCGAAAGACAGAGGACGGGCATAAAAAACCTGAAGGCCGGAGTAAACAAGGTCTTCGGTTATTACATAGAGATACCCAAAGGCGGGCTGGATAAAGCTCCTGCAGAATATATCAGAAAACAGACACTCGTAAACGCAGAACGCTTCATTACCGAAGAGCTCAAAATATTTGAAAAAGAGATGTTCAGATCCGAAGAAGAAATTCTCTCAATAGAGGAAAGGATATACTCCGAGATCGTTGAAGCAGCTCTTTCAAAGAGTCTGGATATTCTTAACGCAGCAAAATTCATCGCCGCAGCAGACCTTTTTTCTTCGCTGGCTGAAATTGCTTCAGAACGAAGGTATGTAAGGCCGGTCATGGAAATGGGTACAGACTTTATCGTAAAGAACGGAAGGCACCCTGTAATAGAGGTAATGCTTGGGAACCGTCCCTTCACGCCGAATGATCTTTCACTGAGCATGGTTTCAGGAAAAAGGATAGCTATAATCACAGGCCCGAACATGGCCGGAAAGTCGACCTATCTTCGAATGGCAGCCCTTATTGCCATAATGGCTCATATGGGTTCCTTCGTCCCTGCAGAGAGTGCAAAGATCGGGATAATTGACCGTGTATTTACGAGAATAGGCGCGCGCGATGAACTTGCAAGAGGGCAGAGTACCTTCATGGTGGAAATGGTGGAGACCGCGAATATCCTTCGAAATGCAACAGACAGGAGCCTTGTCATACTTGACGAGGTCGGAAGGGGCACCTCTACTTATGATGGACTCAGCATCGCCTGGTCAGTCATAGAATACCTTCAGGGACAGGAAGGAAGAATGGCTGCTGTACTTTTTGCTACTCATTATCACGAACTTACGAAACTTGCCGGAAAGCTTCCCGGAGTAACAAACCTCAGTATGGCGGTAGAAGAGGGCAAAGAGGGAGTCACCTTCCTCCATAAAGTTGTCGAGTCCCCCTCTGACAGGTCCTACGGCATAGAGGTAGCGAGGCTTGCAGGAGTACCGTCCCTGGTTCTCAGGAGATCAAAAGAACTGCTTGCAGGTTTTGAGGCTGCTGCAAATGAACAGAAGTCTTCTTTGCCGGTCAACGAAGAGAGTCAGATGAAGCTGTTTGATGTGGGGCATGAGGCCATACTTGAAGAACTCGCTGCTTCGGATCCGGATGAAATGACCCCTATGGAAGCTCTTCAGATCGTTTACAGGCTAAGAAAAGAGAGCCGGAAGGTGCTGGGATTCAAATGATAAAACGTCTTGACAGCGAAGTATCAAGCAGGATAGCCGCGGGTGAGGTGATCGAACGGCCCTCGTCAGTTGCCAAGGAGCTTATTGAAAACTCAATAGACGCCTCAGCGCAAAATATAACCCTTTACATTGAGCAGGGGGGGAAGTCATCTTTCGTCATAGAAGATGACGGATGCGGCATTCCCTTTGAGGAACTTCCCCTTGCGCTGGAACGGTATGCAACCAGCAAAATTTCTACACTTGATGACTTGGAAAGGATATCAACCCTCGGCTACAGGGGAGAGGCCCTTTCAAGCGTTGCCGCTGTGAGCAGGATGGAGATCCGCAGCAGGGAACGGACATCTGAAACCGGTGGAATAATTAAGTGTGAGGGGGGTGCGGTAATTCTACACACGGAAAGCCCTACCCACCCCGGAACAAGGATCCAGGTAGACGATCTCTTTTACAACCTTCCCGCGAGGCGCAAGTTCCTCAAAACCGCATCTGCTGAACTCAGGAGGATACTGCAGGTCGTAAACGATTACGCGCTTGTCAATCCGGAACTGACCTTCAGGGTCTTCTCTGACGGAAAGAGGATACTGGAGCTGCTGCCGCCGGGATCGACAGACAAAGCGCTTGAAAGGCGCTGGGGTGACGAAACGCCCATATACAGCTCAGCGACATCCTTTAACTCCAACAATGTGAAAATATGGTGGAATCCGATCCCGGACAGCAGACGCACGGTGATTACTATCTTTGTCAACGCAAGAAGGATCCAGGATCCTACTATAAGATCAGCAGTGTGCGGAGGAGAATCGGCTGCTTACGGTGAGTGGCTGGTAATATTGGAGATGCCTCCCGAAGACCTTGATGTGAATATACATCCTGCCAAGGAAGAGGTCCGCTTCAGAAGATCCGGGGACATTTACAAATTAATACTGCAAACGACCCGTAAAATATTTTCCCGAAAATATGCCTTCACGTCGGAGGGTACGCCTCAAATGGAGGAAAAGGCTCCGTTTCCTTTTTCAGAGACGAGGCGCACAGGATGGTTCGACAGAACGGATCCAATGTTCAGCCAAACTCCGTGGAAACCTGTTTCAGAGATAACACAGACTCCTGAAAGGGTCTCCTCACCTGAGACGGCAGTCTTTATACCTGCAGGGAGGCCAGATCCCGTCACTGTTGACGACCGCAAAAATTACATAGGACAGACTGCAAAGGGTTTTCTCATCTTTGACCTTCCCAACGGGATCGCCATAGTTGACCCGCACGCTGCCCATGAGAGGATACTGTACGAGGAGATCGCAGAAAGCTTTAAAGAGGGCATAGCTACACAAAATCTGACAATACCTTTTGAAGTGCCAGCTTCTTTACTGCCCGAGATTAATATATTTTCAAAAGAACTTAACGATCTGGCCTTTATATTTGAGGAAGACCGCCTTGCAGGAGTCCCAATGCTCAGAGGAAGATCTAAACTCTCTCCGCTGGACATGCTTCGTTCAGCTCTTAGGGGCATTGAAGTTGAAAAAGACCCGGAAAAGCGTGACCGGGAGGTATGGTGGAGGATGGCAAGGCTTGCATGCAGGGATGCTGTAAAGCTTGGCAGACGTTTCGAAAGGGAAGAGGCCGAAACGCTTATGGATAAGCTTCAAGCCTGTTCAAGCCCTTTTACGTGTCCTCACGGAAGGCCAACCATTTTTCTTATAGAAAACAGGAAATTAGAGGATTGGTTTGAACGATGACGGAAAACATGCCTATAAAAAAAATACCTGTAATAGCAATAATTGGACCGACAGCTGTCGGCAAGACCAAATTCAGCCTTGAACTGGCACGAAATCTGAATGCTGAGGTCATTTCCGTAGATTCCAGACAGGTCTACAGATACCTTGACGTAGGTACTGATAAAGTTTCACCGGAGATCAGGCATGAGATCCTACATCATCTTATAGATGTAGCTGACCCGGATCAGGTCTATTCTGCGGCGGATTTTGCCTCACAGGCAACAGACGCGATCGACAGAATAAAAAAGAGGAATAGGGTGCCATTGCTGATCGGCGGAACACCTTTTTATTACAAGGCTCTCTGCGGTACGCTCTCTGAAGATCTGCCGAAGGATCCCGCAGTAAGGAAGATCCTTGAAGAAGAGATCAACGAGAGAGGACTTGCTGAACTCCACAGCGAACTAAGGGCTGTCGATCCAACAGCTGCGGAAAAGATACACCCTAACGATCCAGTAAGGACGATGAGGGCACTCGAAATTTACCGTATAACCGGAAGACCGGCAACGTGGTGGTATAAAAACCAGGCAAAAATGGAATCCTCCTTCGACATTTTATACATCGGACTGATAAGGGAGAGATCCAACCTTTACAAAAATATTGCAACTAGGGTAAGGGAGCAGTTTTCCAATGGGTATCCCGAAGAAGTCGAGTGGCTCCTTGCTCAGGGGTATTCTCCATCCCTGCCTGCTCTCCAGGGGTTTGGGTACAGGGAGTTGGTCCGGTATGTCAAAGGCAGTTGTTCTTACGAAGAGGCGCTTGAAGGCGACATACGGTCAACCAAGGCTTTTTCAAGAAGGCAGATGACATGGTTCAAGCACTTTGAGCCTGCCCTGTGGTATGATTTTGACAAATACGAAATGTCTGAAGCAATGGAAAACGTACTGCCTCATTGCATCAGGCATTTGGAACAAGAGGACAAAGAGTGAATTGAAGATCCACATTGCCGACCCGACAGGGCTATGTTTTGGCGTAAGAAGGGCGATATCCAAGCTCGAAGAAGAACTGCTGCGTTCAGAGAAAGTTTATTCTCTGGGAAGCCCGATCCATAACCCTCAGGAGATAGAGCGGCTGGCAAAGATGGGGCTTCTTGTGGTCGAATCAGCTGAAGATGTACCCTTGGGTTCAGTGGCTTTTATCAGAGCCCATGGAGTTACCCCTGTTCAGGCTGAAACTCTTAGGAAAAAATGTATGAAAGTTGTGGACGGTACATGCCCATTTGTCAAAACAGCTCAAAAAAGGGCAAAAGACCTTTCTTCTGAGGGCTATATTGTGGTAATATCAGGAGACAGGGAACACCCCGAAGTAAGGGGAATAATGGGTTATGTTGACGGAGAGGTAGTTGTTATCTCTTCTGATGAGGATATACCTGAAAACCTGAAGGGACGAAAGTGCGGGATACTGAGCCAGACGACACAAAAGGTCGCCTCTTTTATTGCGCTCGTAAGTTCGTTTGTAACATTATCACCGGAGATCAAGGTGTATAATACTATTTGCAAAGCTACTCTTGCCCGCCAGGATTCTGTATGCAGACTTGCTTCAAAAGTCGACGGAATGATAATACTTGGCGGCAGGAACAGTGCCAATACAAAAAAACTTGCCGAGATATCCATGGATGTCGGAGTTTCAACATTATGGATCGAGCATGCAGGAGAAATCGACAGGGGGTGGCTGCAAAACAAAGAAAACATAGGAATAGCTGCGGGAGGCAGTACTCCTGACTGGCTAATAAAAGATCTGATCCAAAATTTAAACATGATGTAAGCAGGAGGATGTTGGGTATGGTTGACGAGCTTCGCACAGAAGACGGACTTGAAACACAGGCAGCACCGGAAAAAGAAGAAACAATGGAAGAAATGATGCAGCAGTTTGACGTGATGGGTGATTTCCATCGCGGAAAGATCCTTGAAGGCACAATAGTTGACGCACGTGAAGACGGATGGCTTGTTGATGTGGGCTACAAATGCGAAGGATTCCTTCCCCGCAAAGAGTGGACACACAAGGTCCTGGTCGAAGAGACCCCGGAGCCGGAAAACGGCGCTAAAGTCAAAGTACAGGTCACAAACATCGGTCAGGGCGAAGATGCACAGCTCAGCCTCAGCCGTTGGCGCTGTGAGTTTGACGAGCGCTGGAACAAGCTTGAAGAAGAAGCTGCAAAGAATGAAACTGTGACCGTAAAGGGCATCCGCAAGGTAAAGGGCGGCCTTATTGTAAGCTGCTACGGGATAGAGGGTTTTATCCCTATATCACACCTTGCCGAGGAAGGGCGTAATGTCAATCCTACGCGCCTCCTTGAACAGGATTTCCAGGTAAAGCTGATCGAAAAGGACCGCCGCAAGCGTCGCCTGGTGCTATCACGCCGCAGCCTTATGGAAGCGGAGATGTCAGAGATCAGACAGTCATTCTATGAGCAGGTCAACGAAGGAGATGTCCTTGAAGGGGATGTAAGCAGCATTACCTCTTTCGGTGTTTTTGTAAATCTTGGTGCAATGGAAGGCCTTGTTCATGTCAGCGAGCTCTCATGGCAGCGCAACGCCAAGGCTAAGGATATTGTCTCTAAAGGCGATCACATCAAAGTCAAAGTGATCGGCATAGACAAGGAGAACAATAGGATCTCCCTCAGCCTGAAACAGACTCTGTCTGATCCCTGGGATACAGCGGCAGAACGCTGGAAACCCGGTGTTGTTGTAGAAGGAACTGTTTCAAACCTGACAGAATTCGGCGCTTTTGTTGAAATAGAACCCGGCATTGAAGGCCTGGTGCATATAGGAGACCTCAGCTGGACAAGAATCAAGCATCCTAAAGAAGTACTCAAGAGGGGCCAGAAGATCGAAGTCTCAGTCCTTGAAGTAGATTCTGACCGCAAACGTATCAGCCTGGGTTACAAACAGCTTTCAGATCCTTGGAAGGATGTTGCGGAGAAATATACCAAAGACATGGAAGTTCCTGTTAAGGTCGTCAGAATCGCTGACTTTGGCGCATTTGTCGAACTTGAAGACGGCATCGAGGGACTGATCCATATATCGCAGATAAGCCAGCAAAGGATAGAGAACCCAAGAGAAGTTCTCTCTGAGGGACAGGAAGTTACAGCCAGGGTACTGGATGTAACTCCGGCAGAACGCAGGATGCGTCTCAGCCTCCGTCCGGCACATGAGGAACCGATCAGAAGGCCGAAATCAGAGGAGACGCCTCAGGCTGACGGCCAGAAAAATGATGACCGTCCGCGCCGCCGCCGCTCAGATTCCGACAAGAGAAGAAACGACAGTCACAGCAATCAGCTTCCTCAGGAAGAGACAAACGTGACGATCGGTGAATTCTTAAAACAGGCAGAAGATTCAGAGTAAACTCTTTTAAGAGTATTACCAGAATAAATTTCATCTTCCCCATGTCTTTTAATGATAGGCATGGGGATTTTCTGTTAAAATATTTATAGTATTATTTGGAGGCGATCTGATGTCTGTCAGAAAAATATGTGTCTATCCGGATCCCATTCTCAGGGAACCGACAGAGGAAATAACTTTGTTTGATGAGGAGCTTGGGATACTCGTCAGCGATATGTGGGAAACCATGCACGTTTCTGATGGTATCGGCCTTGCGGGACCTCAGGTGGGCATAGCAAAAAAAATAGCCGTAATAGAATATAACGGTGAAAAATATGTTCTGATCAACCCAGAAATATCCGAAAGGGAAAATATCAAAACAGTGGAAGAGGGATGCCTGAGCTTCCCCGGGATCTATGAGAAGGTAGAGTCGCCGGAATATATTAAGGTCAGGTATTTCAATGAGAACGGGGAACTCATCGAGAAAGAGATAGAGGGATTCCTTGCATGTGTCTTTTCTCACGAAATTGATCACTTGAACGGAAAACTGCTCATTGACAGGGTCTCGCCGCTAAAAAGACAGTTCCTTAAAAAAAAGATGGCGAAGCAGGCAAAAGAGAATAGCAATGGCTGAAAAACTGCGGTTTGGGTTTTGCGGTTCCGGAAGATTTGCTGCGGAGTGCCTCTCCATTATCACCCAAAAAGCAATGCCGGAATGGGTAGTAACAAATGCACCCAGGCCATCCGGCAGAGGGCTTCATCTCCAGAATACCCCGGTATTTGAAAAAGCAGAGGGACTTGGAATAATAACGAGGACCACATCAAAACTTTCTGCAGACGTAGAAACTATAGAATGGATCAGGAGAGATGTCCCTGATCTTATACTTGTAATAGATTTTGGGCATATGATCAAAGAACCCCTTTTGAATATAGCACCGCTGGGCTGTATAAATATCCACCCCTCTATGCTTCCGGCATACAGAGGATCGGCCCCGGTACAGAGGGCGATCATGGATGGACTCAAAGAGACCGGGGTAACAATATTCAGGCTTGATGAGGGAATGGATTCAGGCCCCATACTTTCACAGATACCTGTTATTATCAGTGATGAAGACGACACAGGATCCCTTCTTATCAAAACATGCAGTGCAGGCTGTGAAAAACTCCAGGAGTATTTGCTTGATATTCCCGCTGAAAGATGGACGTTTGTTGCCCAAACTGAAGATGGAGCGAGCACAGCTCCCAAGATAGACAAGTCCGAGGGAAAGATCGAGTGGAAAAACAGCTCGATAAATTTATTCAACAGGATAAGGGCACTGTGCATTGCACCGGGTACATACTGTGACCATGACGGCAAAAGGCTGCGGATCCACAAAGCAGTACCTGCTTCAGGATCAGGTTCACCGGGTAAACTGATAGAAACAGATGACGGTTTCCCTGTTATAGCATGCGGCAGCGGTTCTCTGAAATTAATGACCGTCCAGCCTGAGGGCAAAAAAGTGCAAAAAGCTGACGAGTGGCTAAGGGGCAGCAGGATGAAGGTCGGCGATATCCTTCACTGAGGAGTGGTAAGCTGTGGAAAGACCGCAAAGACATGCCTTGAGAAACATAATAAATACGGAAAACATCTACAAAGGCGCGATACTGGACCTGAATATCGACCGTGTACTTTTCCCTTCGGGCTGTGAAAAGATAAGGGAAGTAGTAAGGCATAAATCAGCAGTGACAGTCCTTCCTGTCCACTCTGACGGCAAAATCTCCCTGGTCCGTCAATATCGGCATGCCGTAGATGAGGATCTGTACGAGATCCCCGCCGGACTGATCGAACCTGGCGAAGCTCCCTCGGAGACAGCTGTAAGGGAGCTACAGGAAGAAATCGGTTATAAACCGGGCACCATAGAAAAAATATTTGAATTTTATACATCGCCCGGTTACTCTACAGAACGTATCATTTTCTTTTATGCAACAGACCTCACCCCCTCAAAACTTGCCGAAGACGACGATGAATATATAAAAGTATACGATTTTACCCTTGAAGAAATAAAAAGCATGATCAGATCAGGAGATATCAAAGACGGCAAGACTATAATGGCCTACTGCTGGTATACGACGAAAAAGGCAGAAGAAAATGCAATTTGAAGGTATTGATCATCCTATCTTTTTAAATGCATTAAGCAGGTTCGAGGATTACATCATGCTTGAGAGAGGATGCAGCGAAAACACACTGAAAGCCTATTCATCTGATCTCAAACAGTGGTATTTTTATTGCCAAAAGATGGAATTTGACCCGCTGGTCCTTAATTCGGACAATATTGCCAGATTTTTGAGAGAACAGTCTGCAAGGGGAATGTCAAAGAGCACCGTCCAAAGAAACGGAGCGGTATTAAATTCCTTTGCCAGATATCTTGTTTATGACGGTGTAACTGAAAATATGCCAATGCTCGACCCTCTCCCCGCAAGAGATAAAATTCTTCCCCAGATAATGACAGAAGGAGAGATACAGCGCCTTATAAATGCATGTGAGGACAACACACCTATCGGAAAAAGGGACAGGATTGCCATTGAACTCGCTTACGGTACAGGAATGAGGGCGTCAGAACTTTGCTCCCTGAAGCTTAAGGACATAGACAGAGGCGGAGGGCTTATCTTTACAAGAGGCAAAGGGGACAAGGAAAGATGTATACCCTATGTCGGCGGAGTAAGAAAAGTAGTTGATGAATACATAGACGAACACAGATCAAAACTTGATAAACTCAAACAGCCCTGGCTCCTTCTGACCAAATCCGGGAGAAAAATGCGAAGGGAGTTTCTCTGGAGGCTCCTAAGGAAAAGAGGTCTCATCGCTGGAATATCACCTTCACGTCTACATCCCCATGTATTGAGGCACACCTTTGCGACCCATCTTCTGAGAAAAGGAATGGATCAGAGGACTCTCCAGGAACTGCTCGGCCATTCTTCAATACTGACAACAGAAAAATATACTCACCTGGATCTTGAGATGAGAGATTTTTACGATAAATATTTTCCAAGAAGTTGAAATAGCGCTGCGGCTTAGATCATGCCACGTGAAGTTGCCGCAGGAGCGGGCGAGCAATAGGCAAGCGGTCGGCTAGCAATTGGCAAGTAATTGTTTCAGGACAAAGCTAAGCAATTGCTAAGCGGTCGCTAAGCGATTGTAGAACCTTAAGAACCGGTCACTCTCTTTCGTTCCCGCACGTATCGGGAATCAAGAGTCTTGTAACTTATGCCATTACTAGCATTTATAGATTTAAACAGAAGACACTGGATCCCGGCTCACGGCCAGAGAGCCAACGAGTTGCGAGTTGCGCGAATCGGCTGGTAGTTACACCAGGTGCATACCGGGAAGACAGGAAGAGAAGCATACCGGGATAACAGAATATGGAAGCATAGTTGGATAATGAGGTAAAATTTTATAAGGTTCTACAACTGCTCAGCAACTGCTTAGCCATCGCTCAGCAACTGCTCAGCCGATTTTAACGACTGCTTGCCGGTCTTTAAAACTAAGGAGTGAAGGATATGCTTTATTCAGAGAAAATGTCCGAGGCGATCAAATTCCTTTCAGCAAAGACAGGCCAAAAACCAGAGAGAGCAATAATACTTGGTTCCGGGCTTGGCAGCCTTGCGGAAAGCATAGAAGACCCTATAGTGATATCATATCAGGATATTCCATACTGGCCGAGGTCGACAGCTCCGGGGCATGCAGGAAAACTGATCTTCGGGACCCTTGAGGGCACACCTACAGTTATTATGCAGGGGAGGGTACATTATTACGAAGGATATACGATGGAAGAAGTCGTCTTCCCCGTAAGAGTACTTGGCGAACTTGGCATAAAGTCTTTGATAGTTACAAACGCGTCCGGCGGGATAAATACCGACATACCTCCCGGTGGTATAGTAGCTATCCAGGATCACATCAATCTTATGGGCACGAATCCCCTTATCGGAGAGAACGATGATGATATGGGACCGCGTTTTCCCGACATGACCGAGGCATACGACAGGGAATATATCCAAAAACTTGAGGCTGCTGCGGAAAAAGAAAACATTAGTCTTAATAAGGGTACATATATTGCTTTTTCAGGCCCATCATTCGAGACCCCTGCAGAAATAAGGATGGCCGAAGCCCTCGGAGCCGACATCGTCGGCATGTCGACAGTCCCTGAAGTTATCACTGCAAACCACATGGGGATAAGGGTATGCGGCATATCCTGTGTTGCGAACGCCGCGGCAGGCATATCCAAAAACAAGCTCACCCATCAGGAAGTCCTTGATACAATGAAAAACAGCTCTGCTTCAATATGCAGGCTGATATCCGCCTTTCTGAGGGAGATCAGCGAATGACCTTCAACGTTATCGAATTCATAGAAAAGAAAAGGGACGGACTGAGACACTCGGAGAAAGAACTGCAGGCTTTTATAAATACAGTTATGCTTGGTGGAATCCCGGATTATCAGATCTCTGCCTGGCTGATGGCCGCTTTTCTGAACGGGCTGGACGATGATGAACTGATGCATTTCACACAGGCACTTGCTCATTCAGGGGAGACTCTGAACTACCCGCCGGAGGAGAGGATCATAGACAAGCACAGCACGGGCGGAGTAGGAGACAAAACCACCCTTGTCCTTATCCCTCTTGTTGCTGCCTGCGGTTCCAGGATCTCGAAGCTAAGCGGTCCCGGCCTTGGATATACCGGGGGAACTATAGACAAGCTTGAGTCGATCCCGGGAATGAATATGCACCTAACCGAAACTGAGTTCAGAGATCAGGTCAACAGCATCGGATGTGCTATCTCCGGCCATTCTCACAAGCTTGCGCCTGCTGAAGGAAAATTTTACAAACTTAGGGACGTAACAGGGACTGTCCCCTCGATCCCTCTGATAACAGCCAGCATTGTCAGCAAGAAACTGGCCGGCGGAGCTTACGGTTATCTTTTCGATGTCAAGTGCGGAAGCGGTGCCTTTATGAAAGACATCGGTGAGGCCAGAAAGCTGGCACAAAAACTTGTCGATATTTCCAAAAAGCTGGGAAAGGTATGCGTCTCGGTCATTACTGATATGGAACAGCCTCTTGGCGAGTGGGTGGGAAATTCAGCGGAAGTCTGTGAGGCGATAGAGGTCCTTTCCGGAAAGGGGCCGTCGGATACCCGTGAACTCTGCTTAACTCTTGCGGCTTACATGTTAAATATGTCAGGCAGGGCAAACACATTCGAGGAAGGTTTAAAGATCTCTTCAAAAGCCCTTGATGACGGATCAGCCCTTAAAAAATTTGAAGAGCTGATAATCGCGCAAAAGGGAGACAGCGCAGTGATAAGCGAACCTGAAAAGGTACTCCCAAAAGCATCTTCAACTTATGATATAAGGTCAGACAGAGATGGATATCTCTCAAAACTTGACGCCCTTCTTGTTGGGGAAGGACTAAGGGCATTGGGCGGAGGCAGGCTTACCCAGGAGGATACGATCGATCCGTCTGTAGCGATCCGTCTGCTCCACAAGGTCGGAGACAAGATGTCCGAAGATGATGTTCTTCTGAAGATATACTATAATCAGGAAAAACAGCTCCGGGAATCTCTCCCTTATGTTGAAAAATGCTGGAAAGTAAGCGACAGCGCCGAGATAAGAAAGCTTATAATTGACACGGTGCGTTAATTCGAAGTTGAAATTAATGGCTGTTTCTGCTAATCTACGACAGTCCACATGGAGGCGAGTTTCAGCTGGTGCTGGGCCCGGACTTCAAATCCGGTGGGGGTCGGTAACGCCGGTCCCGGTGTGTTCGATTCGCACACGCCTCCGCCATGTATATTATGCCCTGCACTCAGTGCGGGGCTTTTTGTGTTATTATAAATTCTCGTAAGGGTGGGATATTATGTTTATAACCTTTGAGGGAATAGACGGTTCAGGAAAATCGACTCAGGCATCTTTATTCTGGAAATGGCTGGTCGAAGATAAAAAACGTGATGCCCTCCTTACCAGAGAACCTGGAGGATGGCCCGGCGGTGATGTGCTTCGCGAGATCGTGATCAGCGGAAAACTGAAACACGACTGGAGCGAGGCTTACTTGTTCATGCTTGACAGGGCAGAACACATTGCTTCTGTAATACAGCCCGCCATTGACTCAGGCAGGGACATAGTCTGCGAAAGGTACCACGATTCGACCCTTGCATATCAGATATGGGGCAGGGGACTGCCTCTTGAGATATTTGACGAACTTGCAAGGTTATCAGCTTTCCCTGTACCAGACCTTACCATCCTCTTCGACATAACTCCCGTGAGTGCTTTGAAGAGGGCAAAGTCAAGGGGAGACCTGGATTCGTTCGAGAGTGAAGGAGTATCCTTCATGACGAAAATTCGTGATGGATATCTTGCCCTTTCGAAACGTGACCCTAAAAGATGGATCGTTATTGAATGCGCTGAAAAGAACACTGCTGAGATTTTTGAAGAGATCACAAGATCTGTCATCTCAAGGGGGCTCTTCTGTGATCAATGACGCCATCTCTATCCTTGAGTCTTCACAGGGATGGAAAGACATAACTTCTGCTGTAGGAATGAAAAGGTGTCCGCAGTCGGTGGCTGTTGCTCTTCCTGAGATAATGCAGAAAATGTTTGTAGAGAATTACGGCAGGCTGATACTTGGCGATAGTCCTGTCTGGAAAGAAGGAAGCCACCCTGATCTTATACATGCCGGCAAACACCTTGTCCCTCCTTCAATTGACGAATGCAGGACCCTGCAGGGGGAACTCGCACTCCATCCTCTGGTATCAGACAGAAGGATGGCAGTAATATGGTGTGCGGAGAAACTCTCTCTTGAGGCTTCAAACAGCCTCCTGAAACTTACGGAGGAACCTCCTGAACATGGTTGTATCCTGTTTGTTTCTGATGAAGATAAACTTATACCTACGATAAAAAGCCGGGTATGGTCTGTTCGTATTGAATTGCCGGTAGAAATTGCACAAGCAAAGCCGTACCCGCTTTCTGACGAAGAATGGGCAGAATGGATAGCCTCAGGAAGAAAAAAGGATCCTGAGATATTATATCTTGAGATAGGAAGCTGGATAAGGGATCTTTCGGAAAAAGGAAAATTCAGAGAGGCGGCAGACCTTGATTCCCTTGTACGGCTGATGGGATCAAAGAGGCTTTCTGTGCCGATGATACAGGATCTGACCTACATGGTCATAAAGGAGGGTGTTCCCTGTGAACAAATATTTAGCAATTTACGGTAAGCCAAGGTATCTTGGCATTTTAGAATACAGTACCGAAGAGCCTATCGCGAAAGGCGAGACAGTAGTGGCAGAATCACACAGGGGAGAGGAACTGGCAGTAATAGCAGGCATTTTGACCCCTGAGCAGGAGGCCGAATACAGACTTCTGAGAAACGCTGCAGAACATGGGGATTCTGCATCCAAGACAGCGGAACCGCTTGTCACAGATCTTACTTTCATATCCTTTGCATCTGATGAGGATATTGAGACAGGCGACCTCTACAGGGAAGAAGAAAAGGGCATCCTGAAAAGTGCTATTGAGTTACTCAAACCGCACGAGCTGGAAATGAAACTGATCGACGTTGAGTTCTTACGGCACAGAAGGAAGCTGTTTTTTTATTTTTCTTCTGAACAAAGGGTGGATTTCAGGGCATACGTCCGTGATCTTGCAAGGGAGTTCAAAACAAGGATAGAACTCAGGCAGATAGGCGTTCGTGATGAAGCCAAAATCATCAAGGGCATAGGACCTTGCGGTCAGCCGTGCTGCTGCAGCTACTGGCTCAACCAGTTCGCTCCCATATGCATAAAAATGGTCAAGGAACAAAACCTTGCCCTTAACCCTGCAAAGATTTCGGGCATTTGCGGCAGGCTGATGTGCTGCATGTGCTATGAACACAATGTTTACAGGGAACTGTGGGAAAAACTTCCAAATCCGGGCACAAAAATAAAGACCCCGAACGGGAACGTCGTCGTATCAGGAGTTGAAATACACACAAACAGCGTCCGGTGCTACGTGCCTTCAAGAGGAGAGATAAAGATCCCTATCGAGAAGTTTGATGAATTCAAGGAGACTGTCGTCTCCGGCAAGGACTGGATAATAGCAGGTGAAACGGAAGATGTCGCACAGCCCAGGTCAAGCATGAAACTGCCTGAAAGTTATGCCGGCACTGATACAAAAGTTCGCAGGGGAAAAGATGACGGCAGGAAAGAAAAGAGAAAAGAGAAAGAAGATAAAGATCAGACTCCTTCCGTAGAAGGCAAAACTTTCAAAAAGAAGAGAAGACCGCGAAAGCTTCCTGCAGGACTTAAAGATCAGCCAAAAGAGGCAGTAAATAAGGAAAGCATCAAAAAACCACCTGTCTCACCAATAAAAGAAAAAGAGGGCGAAAAAACAGAAACTGTGAAACAAAAACCACGACGCCCCAGGCGGAGAAGATCCGGAGCAAAAAAATCTGAAAGACCCGCCGTTGTTGAGGAATAGGAGGCAAGCAATTGGATCTTTTTAAAAACCTGGCAAATAAGCTTAAAAATACAGGAAATAAATGGACACAGGGCATATCGAACCTATTTTCAGATGAACCGATATCTGATGTATTCTGGGATGATCTGGAAGAATTGCTGATCCTTGGTGATGTTGGGATAGACCTTACGGAAACACTGATAAAGAGGCTCAAACAAAGGGCAATAGACGAGAGAATATCAAAGACATCTGAGCTTAGGGCAGTTTTTTCTAAGTTACTTATAGACCAGCTCCAGGAAGTTAAAGGAATGGGAGCCCCGCTGGACGTAAGCAGCAAACCGGCGGTAATACTAATGATCGGCGTTAACGGAAGCGGAAAAACGACGACTGCGGGAAAGCTTGCTGCGCAGTTTAAAAAAGAAGGAAAAAAGGTCCTGCTCGCTGCTGCCGATACATTCAGAGCGGCAGCTATCGAACAGCTCAAGGCATGGGGCGAAAGGACCGATGTCCGCGTTATAGCACAAAGTCAGGACAGCGATCCTGCGGCTGTGGTCTTTGACGCTATAATGGCGGCAAAGGCAGGCAGCTACGATGTTATCATTGCAGATACTGCCGGAAGGCTCCACACAAAATCCAACCTCATGGAAGAGCTTGCCAAAGTCTACAGGATAGTTAAACGCGAAATACCTGAAGGACCCGCAGAAGCGTTAATAGTCCTTGACGCTGTAACGGGTCAGAACGGTTTCATGCAGGCTGAGACTTTCAGTAAAGTTATGCCGGTGACAGGAGTTGTCCTTACAAAATTCGACAATACATCGAAGGGCGGAATAATACTCGCAATCGCCGAAAAACTCAGGATGCCGATCAGGTATGTTGGGTTGGGCGAGGGAGTCGACGACCTTCAGCTCTTTGACCCAAAGACCTTCATAGAGACACTCCTCGACGTAGAAAACCATGACTGATCAGGAATGCGGCAGGAGTGAAAGGAAAGATAGACATCCAAGAGATCCCCTTGTAAAAAAGATCGTAGCGCTTCTGGTCCCCAGGGGAGAAATGGATATATTCAACAACGCGAGGGAACTCCTTTTTGATGCATGGGGAGAACCTGAGCGCATGAGTCCCTTAATACCGTTCACATGGACTAATTATTATGAAGATATCGCTCCGGAACTCGACAGGTGTTTCTTTTCTTATCCCGGCCTTTTCAACATGTCAGACCTTCCCGACTGGAAGATCCTGACATGCAGTCTTGAAAAGGCGACCGGATCAACAAGAAGGGTGAACCTTGACCCGGGGACAATTGACGGAGCAAGATTGCTGCTTGCTTCAACGAAAGGTCAGGCACACAGGATATACCTCAGGGACGGTATTTTTGCAGAGGTCACACTTTGCAGAAGGAAGGGCAGATGGGAAAGCTTTTTCTATACCTTCCCTGACTTTAAAAGCGGAGCTTATTTTGAATGGCTTGAAACAGTGCGCGAAGACTGGAAAAAAGAAAAGAAAAGCGTTGATTTATAGGGGGTATTTAAATGATAGAACGTTACGAAACTCCAGAGATAAAGGCGATCTGGAACGACAAGAACCGTTTCCAAAAATGGCTTGATGTTGAACTTGCAGTATGTAAGGCCTGGAACGAGGCAGGAAAGATACCTGATGAAGACTACAGGAATATCGTTGAAAAAGCCTCTTTCAGCGTTGAGAGGATACGCGAGATAGAAGAGGTTACACAGCATGACGTCATCGCATTTGTTTCGAGCGTTGCCGAATGCATAGGAGAGTCAGGCCGCTATGTCCACCTTGGGCTGACAAGCAGCGATGTGATCGATACAGCCTCCTCTCTCCTTCTTTCAGAGAGCATGAAAACTGTGCTGGATGCACTTTATGCCCTTCATAAAATGATCGGAGAAAAGGCCTTGGAGTACAAGATGACACCTTGTGCGGGAAGGACTCATGGCATACATGCAGAGCCAACGACCTTTGGCCTTAAAATGCTCAACCACTACGCTGAGATAGGTCGGGATATAGAGAGGATCACTCAGACCAAGAAAGAGATGATGGTAGGCGGCCTCTCCGGAGCAGTTGGTACTTATGCCAACTGCCCTCCCTCGATAGAAGCAAGGACCTGCGAACTTCTCGGGCTTAACGTAGATCCGGTATCGACCCAGGTTATCCAGAGGGACAGGCACGCCCGCATCGTAACCGACCTTGCTATTTGCGGAGCATCGCTGGAAAGACTGGCTTTGGAGGTACGTCATCTTCAAAGGACTGAGGTTCTGGAGGCCCTTGAACCTTTCAAAAAAGGTCAGAAAGGGTCGTCTGCAATGCCTCACAAGAAAAACCCCATACTAAGTGAAAGGGTATGCGGAATGGCCAGACTTCTGAGAGGCTATACTATTCCCGCCATTGAAAATATAGCCCTCTGGCATGAACGTGACATCAGCCATTCTTCTGTTGAAAGGGTAATGTGGCCTGATGTCTTTCACCTGATACTTTACATGACCAAGACAATGACAAAAATTATAAATGGAATTACTGTAAATAAACAAAATATGAAAAATAACATAGATATTACGAAAGGCCTTCTTTTCTCAGGCAGGATACTGATTGCACTTGTAGAAAGAGAAGGAATTAGCAGAGAAGAGGCATACACAATAGCACAAAGCAATGCAATGAGGTGCTGGAACGAAAAAGTACCTCTTCTTGAGCTGCTCAAAAATGACCCAAGGATCAAGAAAATGAGTGAGAGTGAGCTGGAATCTTTATTTGATTTGGAGTATTATCTTAAACATATAGAAGAGGTCTTCAACAGATTTCCTGAACTGGAGGAGAACTCGACTATAAAATAATACATAATAATATGGAGGATTTGCAAATGGCTGCTCCAGACAGAAACATGGCTCTCGAAATGGTTCGTGCTACGGAAGCTGCGGCTATGGCCGCTGGACGGTGGATGGGACGCGGGGATAAGAACGGAGTTGACGGTGCCGCAGTTAATGCGATGCGTTTCATGCTCAACAACGTCAACATGGACGGTCAGGTCGTTATCGGCGAAGGGGAGAAAGACGAAGCTCCAATGCTTTTTAACGGAGAAAAACTTGGTACGGGATGTGATCCACAGGTCGACATCGCAGTAGACCCGATCGACGGGACCCGTCTTACTGCACAGGGCCTTCCGAACGCAGTCAGCGTAGTCGCATTTGCAGAGCGTGGTTCTATGTTTGACCCACAGCATATTTTCTATATGGACAAGATAGCAACCGGTCCCTTTGCGGCACATGCGATCAACATTGACGCCTCTCCGTCGGACAACATCAGAGCGGTCGCAAGAGCGTTAAGAAAATCTGTTGAAGACGTAACCGTAATAATCCTCGACAGGCCAAGGCACGAAGAACTTATTAAAGAGATCCGTTCTATGCATGCCCGTATCAGGCTTATACCTGACGGTGACGTAGCAGGCGCCCTCTCAACATGCAAGCCGAATGCCGGTATCGACCTCCTCATGGGGGTCGGAGGATCTCCCGAAGCCGTTATCACAGCATGCGCCGTAAAGTGTGTCGGCGGAAACATGCAGTGCAAACTTTGGCCGCGCAACGACGAAGAGAGAGAAAAGTGCAAAGAGAAGGGAATGGACATCAACAAAGTCCTTCATTTAAACGACCTTGTAGCGTGCGACAATGTATTCTTCGCTGCTACCGGCGTAACTGACGGAGACTGGCTCAAGGGCGTACGTTACTCCGGAGATGTCGTACACACATCCTCACTTGTCATGAGGGCAAAGAGCGGAACTATCCGTTACATAGACGCAATACACAATGTGCAGAAACTGGATGAGATAAGCGGCATAAAATATGGAGCACAGTCCAACGCAGTTTCATTCCTGTAATATCTGACATATAGATCAGACGGTCCTTACTTTAAGGCAGCTTCTTCGCTCTAAGCGATTATTAGCTGCCTTTTTTGTTATCTTTAGAATAAATAACGGACAACGATATCCATTATTTAATATGTTGACATTCAATATGTCGATTGTTTCTAAAAGATATTCACAGATCATAATATTTACTTTGATATTACGATTTGTTTTTTAAATTTCAACAAATTTACAGCAGTTACATTGTTAAAATTATTTGAATATTGCGGCTTGACTTTCAATGAGCCAGTGCTAATCTTTATACGTAAGTTAAATGATCCACATACGCGAGGGGGCGGTCTTTTTGGGGGAGATCGATCGAATCGCTGAGATTTTGCATAAACATAAGCAAGATCCCAGATATTTGCTTGCAATTCTTCTCGATATCCAGGAATCAGAAAACTGCATTTCAATTGAAGCTATGCGTGCCGCTGCAGAGTACCTTGGCGTTTCCGAAAGCCGTGTATTTGCTGTTGTTACTTTCTATCGCACTCTGAGCCAGAAGAAAAAAGGACGCAGAATAATTAGAGTCTGTACAGGAACAGCATGTCACCTGCGCGGTTCTGCCGCAGTTCTTCAGGAACTTGAAAAACAGCTTGCCATCAAGATAGGCGGAGTTACAGAAGACGGCGAATATACTCTTGAAACAGTTAACTGTGTCGGTGCCTGCGCGCTTGCGCCGGTCATAACATCCGGCGAAAATTCTTTTGGCAGGATGGACCCATCCAAAGCAGCAGAGCTTCTGGCAAAGGGGGCTTTTGCATGAGATTTGATACTCTTTCTGATTTGAAAAATTACAAAAATAAGATTTCACAAAAGCAAGATAAGAGGAAAGAGATCTGGATATGCGGAGGCCCGGGATGTGTTGCAAACGGCAGCATTATTCTTGCTGAAGAATTTGCCAAAGCTTTAGGCAAAAAAGCATCTTCTGATGAGAGCCCATCATTCTGGCACAGCATCAAAGTCCTTATACGACCTGAAGAAAATGAAAAAGAAAAATTGATCAGGACAGGTATCACAGGCTGCATGGGACCATGCGAGAATGGTCCTATCGTGCATATCGAACCTGGCGGGCTATATTATCAGAAAGTAACAATTGATGACATTGAGGGTATCCTTGGATCAATAAAGGAGAACATTCCTTATAAGGCTAAAGCGATGTCCGGACATGACGGTAAGCCTGCTGAAGTTCCTTCTGCAGAAAATATACCTTTCCTTGCAAAACAGAAAAAACTTGTTCTTGGCAAAATGACTGCTATGTCCCCGCTTGACCTCGAAGATTACATTGCCCACGGCGGATATTCAGGTCTCATAAAATCATTAGATTCGATGACCCCCGAGGAAGTTTGCAACGAAGTTAAAGTCTCGGGACTAAGAGGCAGAGGCGGCGGCGGTTTCCCGACAGGAGTAAAGTGGGAATCCTGTCGTAATTCAGCTTCAGAGATGCGCTATGTGCTTGTCAACGGTGACGAGGGTGACCCGGGTGCATTTATGGACAGGGCGCTTATGGAGGGTGATCCCTATTCTGTTATAGAGGGACTTACCATCGGTGCCTACGCGATCGGTTCCAGCGAAGGCATCATATATGTAAGGCATGAATATCCGCTGGCTGTCAAGAGGCTTGCAAACGCGATAAAAAACCTCGAAGAAGCCGGACTGCTCGGTACAAACATACTCGGCACAGGTTTTGATTTTCATGTTGAGATCTGCAAAGGCGGAGGAGCTTTTGTCTGCGGCGAGTCTACTGCACTCATGACCTCTATAGAGGGAAAGCCGGGTGTCCCCAGGGTCAAGTACATAAGATCTACAGAAAGGGGCCTCTGGGAGTCTCCTACAGTGCTCAACAACGTAGAAACATGGGCAAACGTGCCCCATATCATTACAAACGGTTCAGAATGGTTCAGGAGTATTGGATCTGAAAACAATTCAGGCACGAAGGTTTTCGCCATTGTAGGCAAAGTCAAAAATACTGGACTTGTCGAGGTGCCAATGGGAACAACACTGAGGCAGATAATTTACGATATAGGCGGAGGAGTAGCCCAAAATCGTCCTTTCAAAGCCGTCCAGACTGGGGGACCATCAGGCGGATGCCTTCCTGCCTCGATGCTTGACACCCCGGTAGACTTCGACAGCCTCACAGAGGCAGGGTCGATGATGGGTTCGGGCGGCATGATAGTAATGGACGACAGGACCTGTATGGTAGATATAGCCCGTTATTTCATCGATTTCCTTGTTGGAGAATCATGCGGCAAATGTGTTCCCTGCAGAGAAGGCCTGAAAAAAATGCAGATGATCCTGCACGACCTGACAAGCGGAAAAGGCCGGGAGGGCGATACTAAGGCACTCGAAGATCTTGCCGAGGGAATCTCAGACACCTCTCTTTGTGCATTGGGGCAGTCTGCAGCAAATCCGGTACTGTCTACAATCAAATATTTTAAAGAGGAATATATTGAGCACGAAAAGGAGCATTTTTGCAGATCAGGAGTTTGCCCCGGAATGTTCAGGGTGACGATCGATGAAGAGAAATGTAAGAGTTGCGGCTTATGCTCTAAAAATTGTCCTGCAGACACGATAGAAAAACTTGACAATGGTAAGTACCGCATTAAACAGGATGGCTGCATAAAGTGCGGAGCATGTTTTGAGGTATGTCCATTCTCCTCTGTGGAAATAGTAAAAGAGGTGAGCAAAGATGATTGATATAACTATAAACGGGATACCAATTAAAGTTGAAAAAGGGGCAACGATCCTTCATGCGGCCCAGGAAAGCAACATCGATATCCCCACCCTCTGCAACCACGAAGGATTGGTGCCCGATGGCAACTGCAGGATATGTTCTGTAGAAATAGATGACAGGGGAAGCAAAAAGATAGTAGCATCTTGTATGTTCCCTATCACAAGGAGCATATCTGTAGAGACTGAGACAGAGAGAGTACAAAGGGCCAGAAATACAGTCCTTCAGCTTCTAATAAACAGAAACCCAAAATCACCTATCATCCAGCAGCTGTGTGATAAATACGGTGTGATACGCGAGGAGAGGTTTGCCTTGGAGCCTGATCTCTGCATCAGGTGCGGTCGCTGCGTCAGGGCATGCGAAGCTAACGGGACTAAGGCGATAGAGCTTGTTGACAGAGGTTTTGACCGGCATGTAGCGCCCCCGTACGAACTTGAGACCGACGCCTGCATAGGCTGCCTTTCATGTGCGACAGTATGTCCGACCGGAAAAATTACCTACGAAGAATCGCCGGGAAAGAGAACAATATGGCACAAAGATTTTGATGTTCTTCAGTGTAAGAGGTGTGGCATTTACTTTGCTACAAAAGAGATGCTCGACTGGGCAGGCAGGCCTGAAAATGACCGGGATTACTGTGATCACTGCCAGAAGTACATTGAAAGCGTAAAGTTCTTAACAGAGTCTCAAAAGAAATAACAGCCCCATTAATATTCGTCCTTCGACCCGGCGTATCTCACGCAGAAACTCCGGGCATTGGGCAGCAGGAGCGATCCCGCCGCCTGCCGATTAGCAAAGAAGGAGGCCCTGAGCGGGTCTCCTTTTGTCTTTACAACACCCGTAAGATGCGGGAATCACAAAAAGTACAGGGAGGAATGTGGCATGGAAATGATACTTTTAACATCGCCGGAAAAATGTATTGGCTGCGGGACCTGTGAACTGGCCTGTTCACTGGCTCAAAACGGAGAGTGCAGGCCAGCTATTTCAAGAGTCAATGTCTTTAGATTCGACAGGGGCAGCAATGTCCCTATGATGTGCTTCCAGTGTGAAGAGGCAGCATGCATGGCGGTCTGCAAGACCAAAGCCCTTGTCCGTGACGAGGAGACCGGAGTTGTGCAGGTTGAAGAGGACAAGTGTATCGGATGCAGAATGTGCGTTATGGCATGTCCTTTCGGAAATATCGCTTTCGACAGGGTCGCTAAAGTAGCAATAAAGTGCAACCATTGTGACGGAGAGCCTCTTTGTGCTGAATTCTGTCCCACGGCAGCGATCGAATATGTCCCCGCGGATACCGCTACACTTAACAGGAAAAAAGCATTTTCAGCCAAAATGAAACAGGCACTTGAGGAGGTGAAGTAATATGGCAGGCTGGACAGAAACAATTCTGAGGGTAAACCTCACTGAAGGAACTGTTAAAAAAGAAGCTCTGGACATGGAGGCGGCAAAGAAATACCTCGGGTGCAGAGGGCTGGGTGTCTATTACTACATGAAAGAAGTCAAACCGGGCGTAGATCCTCTCGGACCCGAGAACAACCTGATATTTGCAACTGGTGTGCTCACAGGCACCATGGGTTCGAGCACAGGCAGATATGAAGTAGTAACCCGTGCGCCTCTCAACGGTACGCTTGCCGGATCCAATTCTGGCGGATACTGGGGACCGGAACTTAAATACGCCGGATATGACATGATCATTTTTGAGGGACAGTCTTCAAAACCGGTATATCTCAACATCTACAACGGAACTGCGGAACTTTGCGACGCGTCCGGCCTATGGGGGAAGACTGTGCCTGAAACAACTGCAGCCCTGCTTGCAATGCATGACCCAGATGCGAAAGTAACATGCATAGGACCCGCCGGAGAAAACAAAGTTTTATTCGCCAGCGTAATGAATGATGACCACAGGGCAGCCGGACGAAGCGGAGTAGGAGCCGTAATGGGTTCCAAGAACCTTAAAGCTATTGTTGTCCGAGGCACTAAAGGAGTAAAGATCGGAGATAAGGATAAATTCCTTGCTGCGGTCAGGGCAAGCAAAAAACTGCTTAAAGAAAATGCAGTCACAAGCGGCGGGCTTCCGGCTTTTGGAACGAACGTCCTCGTAAACATCCTCAACTCAGTGGGCTCTCTCCCAACCAGGAATTTTCGGGAATCTCATTTTGAGACGGCGGATAAGGTTGGCGGAGAATCTCTCGCTGCAACTAGATTGCACAAGAATAAGGCATGTGCCTATTGTTCGATCGGATGCGGAAGGGTTGCATGGAGTGAAGGCAAATATGCAGGAGAGGGCGAAGGCCCTGAATATGAAACAGTCTGGTGCTTTGGTCCTGACTGCGGCATAGACAACATCGATGTTGTAAACAAGGCCAACTTCATCTGCAACGAACTCGGACTCGATACGATCACAATGGGCAGTACAATGGCAGCAGCTATGGAACTATATGAAACGGGTGCCATAGGAAAAGATGAAGTTGGACACGAACTCAAGTTCGGCAGCGAAGATGCTCTTATAGCTCTCGTTGAGGCCACCGCTTACAGAAAAGGCTTCGGAAACGAGCTTGCAGAGGGTTCATTCAGGATGGCAAGCAAATTTGGACATCCCGAATTCTCCATGACAGCCAAAAAACAGGAGATGCCGGCATATGACCCGCGCGGCATCCAGGGAATAGGACTCAACTATGCTACCTCAAACAGGGGTGGCTGCCACGTCCGCGGATATACAATATCTCCTGAGATCCTTGGCCTGCCGGAAAAACTTGACCAGCAGTCCATTGTTGAAAAGCCGGCATGGGTAAAGGGATTCCAGGATCTGACGGCAGCAGTTGACTCCGCAGGCATGTGCCTCTTTACAACATTCGCACTCGGAGCCCCAGCTATCGCAGACGAGATCACAGGTGCATCAGGAATTGAATTCTCCGGTGACGAGGTGGCATTGGCAGGCGAGAGGATATACAACCTTGAAAGGCTGTACAATCTCAGCGTCGGATATACAAAAGCAGATGACACTCTGCCTGCAAGGATGTTCAACGATCCTATCAGCTCAGGCCCGATGAAGGGCAACGTAAGCCGCGTTCCCGAAATGCTCCCTCATTACTATGAGGCAAGGGGCTGGGATGAAAACGGAGTGCCGACACCGGAAAGGCTTGAAGCGCTGGGACTCAGGGAGTTTATGACTATTTAAGGACCATTTGTACAAAACAATAACCTGATCTTCACAGCGTAAGGAGGCGAGCCCTTGATAAAAGTCGGTTTTTTCGCAGATATAAGGACTATGGTCGGCACCAAGGAGATAACAATGCCTTTAAGACCGACTCTTGGACTCCTCATGGAGGACCTTAACGCGAAGTTCGGGAAAAGTTTCCGTGATTTCTGCATGGACGGAGACAAAATATCCAAAAGGGTCAACATCCTTGTCAACGGTCACCATATGCTCCACCTCCAAAAGGACGATACCCCGCTTAAAGACGGCGACGACGTAAGGATATTTCCGCTCATCGGCGGAGGCTAGAGAATAGCAGCCAAGGTGTCATACAAAAAAACAGAGCCACGGACATTAAACACGTGTCCGGGGCTCTGTTTAAAAATAATGTATTTGAAGCTAGATCTGTCTTTTCCAGCGTGCGCCCTGCGGCGTATCTTCGATTATTATCCCTTTTGCCGCCAGCAGATCCCTGATTTCGTCCGATCTTTTGAAATTCTTGGATTTTCTGGCCTCGACCCTCTCAGCAAGAAGTGCGTCTATTTCAGCATCAGAGCCTTCCTCAGTCTGAAAGAATCCAAATACCCTGTTCACTTCATCAAAGAAATCCTTTGCAGCCTTTATGCCCTCCCGGCATAGCCCCTCGTTTTCCGTCAGATGGACATTAACAGCCCTGATCAAGTCAAATATGCTCCCAAGAGCCCCGGCTGTGTTGAAATCATCTTCCATAGCATCTTTATAGCCTTGCCTGGCACGGGTCACAGCCTCGGCAAGCGAGTCATCCTTCTCACAGGGGTTACGGTTTGCCACTGCGAAATTAAGGTCAGCATAGCAGTTGTTGATCCTTTCAAGCGCGCTCTGAGCCTGGTCCAGACCCTCTTTAGAAAAATTGATGGGGGAGCGGTAGTGCGCGCTCAGGAGGAAGTAGCGAAGCACCAGCGGATTAAATTTATTCCTTATGTCTCTTACCGTCATGAAATTGCCAAGGGATTTCGACATCTTTTCTTTGTCGATCATTATGTATGCGTTGTGGAGCCAGTATTTTACAAACTGGCACCCGGAAGCGCACTCAGACTGAGCTATCTCGTTTTCGTGGTGGGGGAATACAAGGTCGCTGCCTCCGCCGTGGATATCTATCGAGTCTCCAAGATACTTAGTGGACATTGCGCTGCATTCGATGTGCCAGCCCGGTCGGCCGTTGCCCCACGGGCTCTCCCAGAAAGGCTCTCCGGGTTTGCTGGCCTTCCAGAGCGCAAAATCAAGCGGATTGTTCTTTCTTTCATCCACTTCGATCCTTGCTCCGCTCACAAGCTCGTCTATGCTCTGTTTTGAAAGTTTGCCGTATTCTGGGAAACTTACTACAGAGAAGTAGACATCCCCCTCTTTTTCATAGGCGTGGCCTTTCTCTATGAGTGTCTTAACGATCTTGATGATCTCCTCTATTTCGTGGGTAGCCCTGGGGTGGACATCCGCTCTTTTGATACCAAGAGCGTCAGCATCCTCAAAATATTCTGCAATGAATCTTTCCGCCAATTCAGGGACAGTTATTCCCATCTCGTTTGCACGTCTGATCATTTTGTCGTCTATGTCGGTGAAATTCTGGACAAACGTCACCTCGTAGCCGGTCGCCTCAAGATATCTCCTAAAGAGGTCAAAGAGAACGAAAGGCCTAGCGTTGCCGATGTGGAAAAAATCATATACAGTAGGTCCGCAGACGTAAAATCTGACCTTGTTTTTTTCTATTGGTTCAAATGGTTCTTTTTTTCTCGTTAGATCGTTATAAACTACCAGAGCCATTGTGGCACCTCCTGAATGCTACTTTAACCATACTATGATATCCTATACCATGAGCCTGACATCAGCAATCACGGAAAGGAATTTTTTTTTGAAAAGAGAAGACCTTCTTAATCATATAAAAGCATTCCCGGATAAACCCGGAGTGTATATGATGCGTGATCCGGACGGCAAAATAATTTACGTCGGCAAGGCGAAATCTCTCAAGAAGAGGGTATCTTCATATTTTCGCCATTCCAACTTCGCTTCGCCCAGGCTGAGGAAACTGGTAGATACGATATCAGATATTTCGACTATCAGGACAGAGACGGAGATAGAGGCCCTTATACTCGAAAACAGACTGATAAAATTATATCAGCCCTTCTTCAATGTAGACCTCAAAATGAACGAACGGTACGCATATATAAAGGTCACATCAGAAAAATTTCCGCGTATTGTGGTAACCAGACAAAAGCAGGATGACTGTGCAGTTTATATAGGCCCGTTCGTAAGAGTCTCCGAAGTGAGGGAACTCCTTCGACTAATAGAGCGCTATCTACCTCTGCGTTACTGCAAGGGGGAAATAAAAGAGCCAAATAGAAAGGTCCGTCCATGCATGAGGCATTCCCTTGGACACTGCCTTGCGCCCTGTGCCGGGCTTTGCACTGAAAATGAGTACAGGGAAAGGGCAGCGGATGTAATAATGATGCTGCAGGGCAAAGGTCTTGAGCTAGTCGAAAAGCTTAGAAAAAAAATGGACAGGTCGGCACAGAACCTTGAATTTGAAGAGGCAGCGGCACTTCGGGACACCATAAGGGCTATCTGGAGGGTCAGCCGCCAGCGAAACAACATTCCGGAGATCGAGGCAGGCAGGGACAACTTCTGGGAGACGCTGAACCGCCTCCAGGATATTTTAAAACTGCCCATGCTTCCATGGAGGATAGATGGTTTCGATATATCACACACTGCCGGCAAAGAGACAGTAGGTGTAGTTGTTGTCTTTGAACAGGGATACCCGAACACCTCCCTGTACAGAAGGTTCAACATAAAGACTGTCGAGGGCATAGATGACTTCAGGTCTATGAAAGAGACTCTGCTTAGAAGATACAAAAGGTGCATGGACGGACAGGAGCCGATGCCCCAGCTTATCCTGATCGACGGAGGTCCGGTACAGCTTGAATTTGCAATGGAGGCGTTGAAGGAACTTGAGATCATCGGCATACCGATAATTTCCCTGGCCAAGGAAAATGAGGAGATATACATACCGGATCAAAAGGAACCCATACGTCTCGATCACACAGATCCTGCACTGAGACTCCTGCAGCACGTAAGGGACGAATCTCATAGATATGCGATAACATCCCACAGGGCAGCCAGGGGCAAAAATTTCAGGAGAAGCAAACTCGAAGATATCCCCGGAGTAGGAAGAACCAAAGCTGCTCAGCTCATAACAAAATTTGGAAGCACAAGAGCTATAATGGATACCGCCGAGGAAGATCTGGCTTCATCTCCGGGAATAGGCAGGACACTGGCTAAAAGGATACAGGAACATCTCAGGCAGGCAGATGAAGGGAGTCCGGAAAATTGACCTCTCATGATCAGAAGATGCAGGATGAACACTATATGAGGATGGCACTATCCTTAGCTTTGAACGGAACAGGTTCTGTCAGCCCCAACCCGCGGGTCGGTTGCGTTATTGTGCGTGATTCAGAAATAATCGGTACAGGTTGGCATAAGTGCTGCGGAGAACCTCACGCGGAGGTAGAAGCGGTCAGGAATGCAGGCGGGAATGTAAAAGGTTCCACCGTATACGTAAACCTTGAACCATGCTGTCATCAGGGAAGGACGCCTCCGTGTGCGCCAATGCTGATCGAAAAAGAAGTTTCGCGTGTCGTGATCGGAATGACAGACCCTAACCCTATAGTGGACTGCCGTGGAGAAAACATGCTCAGGGATGCCGGGGTAGAGGTAACAAGCGGAGTTCTTGAAAAAGAGTCAAAATGGATGAACAGGGGATTCATAAGAAGGATGAGGAACGGACGTCCATGGATCACCATAAAAATTGCAGCCTCAATAGACGGGAACATTGCGCTGAAGGACGGATCAAGCAAATGGATCACGAGTGAAAGCTCAAGACAGAAAGTCCACATGATCAGGGCTGAAAACGACGCACTGCTTAGCGGAGCAGGAACTGTCCTTGCAGACGACCCGACTTTTACTGTCAGAGAAGCTGACGGAAGGACGCCTAAAAGGGTGGTCCTTGACAGAAGGCTGAGTACCCCTCTGTCAGCAGCTCTTTTTAAAGAGAAGGATCTTATCTTCTTCACCGCCAGTGATGCGTCAACTGAAAAAATCGCCGGGATCAGAGAACTTGGTGCTGAGGTCTACACTATTGATGCGCATGAATGCAGTGAGTTGGAATTTGTTATGGCTAAATTGTGTGAAATAGGTGTAAACTATCTGATGATCGAATGCGGAGCTAAACTGACAAGCTCACTGCTCAGATCCGGTATGGCTGATGAGATATCACTGTTTTTGGCACCAAAGATCCTGGGCAGCGGCATACACTTTACCGAATACCTGGAACTTGGCGCGCTGAATGATGCAATTATAATTAAAGATATCAAAACCTCCGCCTGCGGGGATGACATATGGATCAGGGGGGTGTTTTCATGTTCACCGGACTTATAGAGACTATAGGCAAAGTTTCCGCAATACATCCCAGGGGCGATGTCTGGCAGCTCGATATTGAAGCGCCAAAGATAGCCGGAGAGCTGCGTATCGGCGATTCTGTATCGATCTCAGGTGCGTGCAGCACAGTAGTTAGGTCCGACAACAGATCCTTCAGCATAGAGATAATGGAAGAGACAAGAAATAAAACAAAACTCGGTGACTTAAAAAACGGCTCACGGGTAAACCTTGAAAGGGCTATGAGACTGGATTCAAGACTTGACGGTCACATCGTTTCCGGTCATATTGACGGGCTTGCCAAGGTCGATAAAATAGAAACATATTCCGAGACAATGAAATATTTTTTCAATGCAGGTCCTGATATCCTATCCGGGATCGTTCACAAAGGCTCAGTCGCAATAGACGGAATAAGCCTCACTGTAATAGATGTCACCACGGATACCTTTTCAGTCGGCATCATTCCGACAACTATCTCGGAAACTACACTTTCAGAACTCAGAGAGGGCGATGCCGTAAATATCGAAACAGATATCCTTGGTAAATATATAACAAAATTTTTGAATACTCGTTTTTCCGATGCCGATAATGGCGGAGAGATGAAAAGTTCTCTTACTTGGGATAAACTTGTAAAATATGGTTGGGTCTAGGGGGATCAGCAGAGAATGTTCAACACTATAGAAGAAGCAATAAATGATATAAAGCAGGGAAAAATGATAATCGTCGTAGACGACGAAAACAGGGAAAATGAGGGTGACCTTGTAATGGCGGCAGACTGCTGCAGGACCGAGGACATCAATTTTATGATAAAAAATGCCAGAGGGCTTGTCTGTGTGCCTATAGGAGCCGAACAGGCAAAAAAACTCCAGCTCAATCCGATGGTTGAACACAACACCGATTCACACGGAACAGCATTCACAGTCTCAGTAGACCACGTAAAAGATACAACGACAGGAATATCAGCCGCGGAAAGAGCAATAACAGCCAAAGCGTTAGCAAACCCGCTTTCAAGGTCTGATGATTTTCACAGACCTGGACATATTTTTCCATTGGTGGCACGTCATGGAGGAGTACTTAAAAGAGCAGGGCACACTGAGGCGGCGGTAGACCTCTCACGTATGGCTGGATTCAACGAAGGCGGAGTGATATGTGAGATCATGAACGAGGACGGAAGCATGGCAAGGCTGCCGCAGCTTCTTGAGTTTGCGAAAAATCATGAAATGAAGATCATTACAGTTGAAAATCTTATCCGTTACCGTGTAATAAGGGAAAAATTCGTTCGCAGGGAAGCCACAGTCCACATGCCGACAGCCTGGGGAGATTTTGTATGTCATGCATACACCAGCCCTTACGGTGACAACCCGGGTGCACTGCATCTTGCCCTTGTCAAAGGGGAGATAGACGGAGTGGATGACGTGCTGGTGCGTGTACATTCAGAGTGTTTCACGGGAGACCTTCTCGGTTCCCTGAGATGCGACTGCGGACCACAGCTCCACAAAGCAATGATGATGATAGAAAAAGCCGGAAGCGGAGTCCTTCTCTACATGAGACAGGAGGGACGTGGCATCGGACTTCTTGCCAAACTAAAAGCCTATGAGCTTCAGGAAAAGGGCATGGACACTGTCGAGGCTAACGTTGCCCTTGGCTACGCTCCTGATTCCAGGGATTACGGAGTTGGTGCCCAGATACTGGCAGATCTCGGACTTAGAAAGATCAGGCTCATGACCAACAATCCTGTTAAGATAACAGGACTTAAAGGATATGGGCTTGAAATAACGGAAAGGGTACCGATCGAGGTCGATTCAAACCCGTTCAACGAAAAATATCTCAATACAAAGGTCCGCAAAATGGGACACGTACTTAGCAACTCTATGTGCAAAGAGATGGAAAAAGAAGAAACAAAACTATAATATCGATTCATTAAAACTTTTGAAGGGGAGAATTCAAATGAAAATAGTCCAGGGAAATATGATCGGGAGCGGTCTTCGTTTCGCAATTATAGCGTCCAGATTCAACGAGCTTATTACCTCAAAACTTATAGAAGGCGCAAAAGACGCGCTTTCACGTCATGATGTACGCCACCAGGACATAGATGTCTACTGGACACCGGGAGCTTGGGAACAGCCTGTAGTGGCAAAAGAGATCGCAATGAGCGGCAAATATGACGCCATCATAACTTTGGGCGCTGTCATCCGCGGCGACACCACACATCACGAATACGTAGCAGGTGAGGCTGCGAAGGGACTGGCCCATGTAGGACTTGAGCATCGCATCCCTGTAGCGTTTGGGATAATCACATGTGATAACCTCGAACAGGCTCTTGCCCGCTCAGGCAGCAAAGCCGGAAACAAGGGCGCTGACGCTGCACTTGCAGCGCTTGAGACAGCCAATCTTCTCAGGGAAGTGCGTAAGGACAGAGGAGCTGATGCATAATGCTTGATATCAAATGGGTGAGGGAGAACACAGAAGAATTTGCCGCGATGCTGGCAAACAGGAATTACTCCTTCCCACTTGAACGCTTTATAGAGCTTGACTCCATGCGCAGAGAGACCCTTCTTGAAGCTGAGGCCCTTAAAGAAAAGCGAAACGCAGGGGCAAAAGAAGTCGGCATGAAGAAGAAAGCCGGGAAAAACGCCGACGAACTGATGGAAGAGATGCGCCTTATCGGTGAAAAGGTCAAAGAACTAGACGAAAAGGTTGGAATCATCGAAGCTGAACTTGACGACCTTGCGATGAGGATACCCAACAAACCTCATGATTCTGTTCCTATAGGAGCGGATGAAAACGACAACGTTGAAATAAGGAAGCACGGCAAACCCCGTGAATTCACTTTTGAACCAAAAGCCCACTGGGATCTGGGTGAGCCTCTTGGAATAATGGACTTTGAAAAGGGAGTCCAGCTTGCTGAAAGCCGTTTTACAGTCCTCAAAGGTCCAGGTGCAAGACTCGAAAGAGCTCTTATGAACTTCATGCTTGATCTTCATACGACCCAGCATGGATTTACTGAGATCGCACCTCCGATACTGGTAAACACAGGTACGATGAGCGGAACAGGACAGCTTCCCAAGTTTGCCGAGGACCTTTATAAATGTGCCAATGACGACCTCTGGCTGATCCCCACAGCTGAAGTGCCTCTGACAAATCTGCATGCCGGCGAAATTATGAACGAGTCCGACCTGCCTAAATATTACTGTGCTTTTACACCATGCTTCAGGCGCGAGGCAGGCAGCTACGGCCGCGATATGAGGGGCATGCTTAGGCAGCATCAGTTTGACAAGGTCGAAATGGTAAAGCTGAGCACTCCTGAAAAAAGCTATGATGAGCTTGAGCACATGACGAACTGCGCAGAAAAAGTCCTTCAGCTTCTGGGTATTCCGTATAGGGTCATTTGCCTCTGCACAGGTGATATGGGTTTTGGTGCGGCGAAAACGTATGATATCGAAGTATGGCTCCCAAGTCAGAACTGCTACCGCGAAATCAGCTCCTGCAGCAACTGTGAAGATTTCCAGGCAAGAAGGATGGGTACCAAGTACCGTCCAGCAACCGGGACCAAGCCGCGATTTGTACACACACTTAACGGATCCGGAATCGCAATAGGCAGATGCCTCATCGCTCTGATGGAAAATTATCAGAACGCGGACGGTAGCATAACCGTTCCGGAAGTACTCCGCCCTTACGCCGGAGGCATGGAACTTGTAAAATAAGCATCAATTGCGTTTTGATGGACCAATCTAGTCAGGGGAGGGCATTACCCCTGACTTTTATTCTGTCTCCCTTTTTTAATAAAGGCAAACATGGTAGGATAGACAGTGGAAAGAGACTCACTCTGCCTATATTCAAATGGAGGAACGACCATTAATGTCTGACAGCAATTACACCATGACGTTTTTTTTGGTTCTCTTTGTCGCCGTTATCTGTATTTTTATACAGAAATTCTTTAAAAAATATCTTGAGAGCGATCAGTACTATTATCTCAAGGATATTACACTGGTCGCTGCCTGGGCCCTCTGTGGCATCTGGGCGCCTGACAGGCCTCTCAAGATAACGATAGCCGCCGGTGTCGCAGCTGCATGTGTAGGATTCTGCCAAAAGGTGACCAGAGGCAAAAACCTCAGGTTTCTCTATTTCATAGTAGGTCTTGGCTTTTCACTTTTTGGACCAAGAATAGCTTTCATTGAGTTTGCCCAGGGGGAGTACTACTACCTTTCATACTTTGCATCGATCGCAATCAGCACCCTCTGGATAGGAATATTCCCTATCTTCTTTCAGGAGATCGATGAGATACCCGGTATGTGCGGACTGCTTCTCTCCGTCAGCTGGACACTTGTCTCCATAGTCATAATGCTCTCATCTCAAAACTTACAGGAAGCTGTCCAGCTGTGCATCATAGGCATGGTGCTGATACTCGTCTTCTGGAGCAGGCACATACACGCATACAGAAGGCTGACAGAACCTCTTACCGCCCTTTGGGGAACACTTTTTGCAGGGCTTTCTATCTTTGGAGTAAGCAAAGGTGTCGCATTTTATACTCTTGCTGTACTGCCGCTGGGGCTCTTCATGCTTCCTCTGGTCGAGACATCCATAAGCGTAGTAAGTGCAGCCTTCTCGACTAAACCTACAGGCAACCTGATCCTATACAGGAAGCTTCTGAGTAAAGGAATGGACCACGCTACATCAGTCCATACAGTAGTAATGATCTGCGCCCTTATCGGCTGCATTGCCGCTTTTATACAAACAGGAGCCACCAGCTTCCTGGTCCTAATGGCGGCAGCTGTTGCTCTCTTCACTGTCACCTGGATCTTTTTCAAATATGCCGCACGGTCAGACAACAGTCAGTCCAGAAAGCCGGGACTGTGGGGGATCAGCGTCGACAACATCTCTCTAAATTACGCCCTTACTCAGGTACAGCACTGGATAAACAAGGGAACTGACCATTCCATGATCGTAACCCCCGACGCGCTGGCTGCATTGAGAAGCAGAACTGACGCAAGGTACAGAAGAATAGTAAGAAACGCGGCACTAGTCCTGCCTGACGGAGCCGGATTAATCGCAGCCCTCAAAATCCTCCATACGCCTATCCAGGAAAGGATTCCGGGAGTTGAATTTACAGAACATATATGCAAGAGGGCATCTTATGAAGGATGGGGAATATGGCTACTTGGAGGCGCTCCCGAAATTGCTGAGACCGCGGCTCAAAAACTAATTGAAAAATATCCGGGCCTCATTATATCCGGCACAAGGAACGGATACTTCAAAGACGAAGAGACAGATGGAATTTGCAAAAATATCCGGGAAAGCGGTGCCAGGATCCTTTTCGTTGGTTTGGGTGTTCCCAAGCAAGAATACTGGCTTGAAGAAAACCTCGCAAAATCAGGTGCAACTGTTGGCATGGGAATAGGCGGAACTATGGACGTGATCTCAGGAAAATTAGTAAGAGCGCCAATAATATGGCAGAAACTCTGCCTTGAATGGCTCTACCGTACCATACAGGAACCCTGGAGGTGGCGGAGAATACTCAAGCTGCCGGTCTTTGCCTTTTATGTTATCTTGACCGCCCTCCATATCGACAATTTCAATCCTGACCAACCTAATGAAGATCCGGAAACAGTTTAATGGCTCATTGAGCAAATTATACTTTTAATGAATATTTCTTTGCTTTCATACGCATTTTCATGTGGCGCTTATAATAATATCGTTGTATACTTTATGTTTAATCAAACAAATAACGTCTTTATCGAAAGGAAGATATTTTTATGAAAATGGACAAGCTCTTGAAGCAGGCACAGCGTATGCAGGCAGAAATGGCGTTGGCCCAGGAACAGCTTGCCGGCACTGTGGTCGAGGGAGTTTCAGGAGGCGGCATGGTCAAGGCAAAGGTGAACGGACACGGAGACGTTCTCTCTGTCTCTATCTCCCCTGAGGTCGTTGATCCAAAGGATGTTGAAATGCTGGAAGACCTGATAATCTCCGCCATAAAGGAAGCGCTCAAACAGAGCAAAGAAATGGCGAACAGCAAAATGAATTCTATTACCGGGGGAATGGGCGGATTTCCCGGTCTGATGTAATTAGAGCATGTCAGCCACTTCACTGCCCGGCTCAGTATATAAACTTATAAAACTTTGGAGTAAGTTACCTGGCGTAGGTGAAAAAACTGCCCGGCGTATGGTGTTTTTTATCTTAAAACAGGATAGCAGCTGGGTAACTGAGTTTATCGGCACCATAAAACAGGTCAAAGATGAAACTCACCACTGCAGCGAATGCGGCAATATAACAGATATTGAGCCATGTTCCATCTGCAGGGACAAAATGAGGAACCGTAAAATAATGTGTGTAGTAGAAAGCGACGAAGACTGTATTTCAATAGAACAGGCAGGTATATTCAACGGACTGTATCATGTTCTTGGAGGTCAGGTTTCGCCCCTTGATGAGCAGGACATACCGGAAGAAAGCATCACAAAGTTACGGGAAAGGGTATGTGACCTTAAAATTGAGGAAATCGTACTTGCAACTGCTCCAAGGATAGAGGGAGATCTTACCGCTTTTGCAATACAGGAAGCGCTGGAAGGAATACCCGTTATGATATCAAGGCTTTCATACGGCCTGCCCGTAGGAGGAAGCATAGGCTATGCAGACAGAGTCACACTGCATATGGCTATGGAATCAAGAAAGGAGATGCCTGGAAAATAGAAACCAAAGAGAACCACACAAACCAAGTAACCCAACAGAACCCAATAAATAATATGAAGGGAGAACACAAAATGTCATCCGGATCCGGTCTTTCAGCTGTTATGAAAAGATTGGTCAGAGCAGTGATGGTTTTTATATGCGCCGCTGCCGGCTATCAGATATCAAAGATAGTCATAGAGCAGAACTGGTGGCCCTCAATTACACTGCTTCACCCAATAGCAACAACCGTATTTATTATTATTGTTTCAGCATGTTTCGGCTTTATCCTTGCACCTTTATTCTGGTTAAGCGTAAGCAAATTCGCACAATTTACAGAATCCAAACTCCAGAATACGAGTGTACCGGAACTTACAGTGAGCCTGCTTGGTTTGATTCTGGGTCTGCTGCTTGCTAACCTCATCGCTATGCCGATGTCAAGAATTCCAGGAGGGATAGGGGTATACATTGCGGTACTGCTGAACGTCGCCCTCGGCTACCTGGGACTGCGTTTCTTCGCAAAAAGAAAAGATGACATATGGAGCGTAATAACAAATATTGGTGATATCAGGCTTCGGCTACCCAAGCGCAAAAAGAAAAATGAAAACGGGGAAGATGGAAAAGAGACAGATCTTGAAGTTGCTCCGGAATTTTTCTACTCCATACCCAAGATACTTGATACAAGCGCAATAATTGACGGCAGGATACTTGATGTGGCACAAAGCGGCTTCATTGAGGGTACTATTGTTCTGCCGAGGTTCATACTCGCTGAGCTTCAGGGGGTAGCTGACTCAACAGATCCCCTCAGAAGGACCCGTGGAAGGCGCGGGCTTGCTGTTGTAACTGAACTTCAGAAGATCAGGACCCTGAACATTGAGATCCCCGAGACTACCCTCAAGGACCTTGAAAGAGAAAAGGTGGATGAAGCCCTGGTCGTACTTGCGCGCCAGCTCAACGGCAAAGTCATAACGACTGACTACAACCTCAATCAGATCGCCCAGATCGAAGGAGTATCTGTTCTTAACGTAAACGACCTGGCCAACTCTCTCAAGCCTATGCTGCTTCCGGGAGAGAACGTAGAGATCGACATAATACGTGTTGGAAAAGAGGCCCATCAGGGCGTCGGCTACCTTGATGACGGAACTATGCTCGTTGTCGAAGACGGTTATAAGCGCATTGGAGAAAGAGTCAAGGTCACAGTTACTTCCATGCTCCAGACGTCTGCCGGAAGAATGGTCTTCGGAAGAATACGTCCTTAAAATGAACAGAGAGACCTGGTCCTTCATAATAGTAGCAGGGGGCACAGGTACCCGCCTTGGCGGAATTCCGAAGCAGTTCAGGCTCCTTGATGGATGTCCTGTCTGGAAGTGGTCTGCTAAAATTGCAGAAGAATTATTTAAGGACGGGATGGTAGATGAACTGGTAATTGTCGTTCCTGAGGAGAGTCTGGCAGAGGTTAAGGGTCGGTGTGACCTGAAGATCCCTACACGTCTTGCTGCCGGAGGAACCACAAGATCTCAGTCAGTAATGAACGGATTAAAGAATTCATGCGGGTCTCACGTGCTTGTGCACGATGCGGCCCGCCCTTTTATAACAAAGGAGCTTTGCCTCGAACTGATAAAAAACACGGCCATTCACGGAGCTTCCATTCCTCTTATTGGATCCAGCGATTCACTCAAGAGGCTGGACTCAGGAAAGATGGTCTGTGCAGACAGAAAAAAATTCTTCCGGACCCAAACTCCGCAGGCATTTGAAAAATTAACACTGATAGATGCAATCAGATCATTTGGCTTTCAAGGCACTGACGAAGCAGAAGCATGGATCGCTTCAGGAAGGGATATCTTTGCCACAGAAGGACCGGAGTCAAACTTTAAGATCACAACTAAATTTGACTGGGAGGTCGCATCATCGATGACCGGAGGCAGAAAGATACAAAGAACAGGGCACGGTTTCGACATCCATCAGCTTGTGAAAGGCAGAAAACTCATACTTGCCGGTGTTAAGATAGAAAATGCTGAGTTCGGCCTTCTTGGGCATTCTGATGCTGATATTGTCCTGCATACTGTAATGGACGCAATACTCGGAGCCGCCGGCCTTCCGGATATTGGGACACTCTTTCCTGCGTCTGACGCAAAATGGAAAGACGCGGACAGCAGGGAACTTCTTAATACCGTGATAAGCAAAGTTCGCTCAGAGGGATGGAATATTGACTGGGTAGATGTTACTTTACAGGCGCAGTCTCCTAAGCTGGGGGACATGATACCAAACTTCATTTTAAGCGTTGTATCTTTTATTGCTGAAAATGAGAGCGAAACAAATTTCAACATGAAGATCAAGTCGGGCGAAGGCTGCGGTACTGTGGGACGCAATGAATGTATGATCTGCCACGGAGTAGCAACCCTTTCAAAGTACGATTGGAATCAAGGCTGAACAGGTACCTGAAAAGATCTGAGATCAGCCGGAACATATATCATCAAACGGAGGCATCGATATGACAAAAAAGAGATCTGAAGATAAGTTCGTTGAATACAGGGGCTTCACATTTGACGACGTACTGCTCGTTCCGGGATACAGCGAAGTTGTCCCTGCCCAGGTAGACGTATCTACTATGCTCACACCACAGATATCCCTTAATATACCCATTTGCAGTGCTGCAATGGATACTGTTACAGAGGGCAGGCTGGCTATAGCGCTTGCACGTGAGGGAGGGATCGGCATACTTCACAGGAACCTGCCGATCGAAAACCAGGCTGTTGAAGTTGACAAGGTCAAAAGGTCTGAATCAGGCGTCATAGTTGACCCCTTCTACCGCCATCCGGAAGATATGGTCAGGGAAGCTGTTGCGCTAATGGAGCACTATCACATCTCGGGAGTGCCCGTAGTAGACAAGGACATAAGGCTTGTTGGGATAATAACAAACAGGGACCTCAGGTTCGTCACAAACCTTGACCAGCCAATATCCAACGTTATGACGAAAGAAAACCTGATAACAGCTCCGATGGGTACAACACTTGAAGACGCAAAGACCATTCTTATGGGTACAAAAGTAGAAAAACTGCCCATAGTTGACAAAGACGGAAAACTTAAAGGACTCATTACTATCAAGGACATCCTGAAGGCCAGAGCATTTCCTAACGCAACCAAGGATTCAAGAGGCCGTCTGCGTGTAGGAGCAGCCATCGGTGTAGGCACTGATGCTTTTGACAGGGCAGATGCCCTTGTCAAGGCCGGAGTAGACACAATAGTTGTCGATACAGCCCACGGACATTCAAAAATGGTTATCGACACAGTTGCCAAGCTTAGGAAATTGTATCCCGACCTGCCGCTTATCGCCGGAAACATCGCAACCGCAGGTGCAGCAGAAGCCCTGATGGATGCAGGAGCTGACGCTGTAAAGATAGGAATAGGTCCGGGATCTATATGCACGACCAGGATCGTTGCAGGAATAGGCGTGCCGCAGGTCGCAGCTGTCATGAACGTGGCCGATGTCGTTCATAAAAGAGGCAAAATGGCCATCGCAGACGGGGGCATCAGGTATTCGGGAGACATAGTTAAGGCCCTTGCCGCCGGTGCGGACGTTGTCATGATCGGATCCCTTTTTGCAGGCACAGAAGAAAGCCCAGGAGAAGCTGTAATATACAGGGGGCGCTCATTCAAGAGCTACAGAGGAATGGGTTCACTCGGAGCAATGAAGGGCGGCTGCAGCAAGGACAGATACTTCCAGGAGGGCACTACGGAAGACAAACTTGTTCCTGAAGGCATAGAGGGAATGGTCGCACACAAAGGATCGATCTCGGGAGTTGTCTATCAGATGGTTGGCGGTATCCGCTCCGGAATGGGCTACGTAGGTGCACCTGATATCCGGGCGCTTCACGAAGAATCAAGGTTTGTCCAGGTAACCGCTGCGTCAATGAAGGAAAGCCATCCTCACGACATAGTCATAACAAAAGAAGCCCCTAACTACTGGGCAGATGAAGAATGATCGACCGATTTGATCAACAAGACAGGTAGCATAAGAATGTTTGAGGCAGGAGAACGTTTCTTTTGAAAGATCCTGCCTCCTTTTTTTCTTTCTTAATAATATTTATTATTGATATGCCGGATAAATATACTTTGTTATATAATACTTGTCGGGCATAATACACTTGATTCAGTATATTCTTCTAACCTTTGGAAGGAGGCAACGCGATGGCGTGATTTAGAAGTTACGGGTCCATGGACTGGACCTTCCGCTTTTCGTTGTTTTTTCCAAACAGGGTGACAACAGAGGAATATCCTTTCCAGCCTTCTCACTGATACCTCTGACATCTCCTTATTTGAACTGACAGCGAAAAAATTTATAATAACAGCAATATCACTGGCGTTCAAAATCTAAGGAGGTCAATTATGAATCGTTTGTTAATGTCAAAAAACGGTCCTGCGCTGGCAGGAACGATAATTGGTGTCATTGCGGCTTTGCTTGTCAAATTCGGCAACCCCGGAAACATGGGTGTCTGTGTTGCCTGTTTCACACGTGATGTGGCAGGTGCTCTGGGACTTCACCGTGCAGGTGTTGTCCAGTACCTGCGCCCCGAGCTTGCCGGGTTTATTCTGGGATCTTTCGTATCAGCACTTTTGTACCGTGAATATCGCCCAAGGGGAGGTTCTTCCCCGATGATCCGTTTTGGCCTGGGTTTCTTCGCCATGGTAGGTGCACTGGTTTTCCTGGGGTGTCCCTGGCGCGCATATCTCAGGCTTGCGGGAGGCGATTATAACGCTTTTGCAGGAATTGCCGGACTCGCAACGGGAATTGCGATTGGCGTAATCTTCCTTTACAGAGGGTTCAGTCTCGGTGCCGCACGACCTAATCCTAAAGCTTCCGGGTATTTCATGCCCCTGCTGGCAATAGCTCTTCTTGCACTTCTTATCATTAAGCCTCTCTTTGGAGCAGAGGGTACAGGACCGATATTTTTCTCTGAAAAAGGTCCCGGATCGATGCACGCGCCCTTAATAATAGCCCTTGCAGCAGGACTCCTTGTCGGATGGCTTGCTCAAAGAAGCCGCTTCTGCACAGTCGGAGCGATACGCGATCTTATAATGCTTAAGGACACTCACCTTTTCAAAGGTATCGTATGCTTTATCGTCGCAGCTTTCCTTACGAACTTGTCCCTTGGGCTCTTCAAACCCGGATTTGAAGGGCAGCCTGTCGCTCACACCATGCACCTGTGGAATTTTCTTGGAATGGCACTTTCCGGACTTGCCTTCACATTAGCCGGAGGCTGCCCGGGGCGCATGTTCATAATGTCTGGCGAAGGTGATTCCGACGCAGGTGTATTCATAATGGGAATGCTTCTTGGCGCAGCTTTTGCTCATAATTTCAGCCTTGCAAGTTCGGGTGCCGGAGTTGGAGCATACGGCATCCCCGCAACTATTGCCGGACTTGTTTTCTGTCTTGCCGTAGGCACTTTATTTATGAACAGGGTAGATTAGGAGGCCTGAAACCATGGAGACAAAAACAGTGGATGCACGCGGACTATCATGCCCGCAGCCTATAGTGGAAACTAAAAAAGTACTCGACAAGCTCAGCGGAGGAAGGGTAGAGGTCCTTGTAGACACAGTGACCTCAAGGGAAAATGTCCTGAGGTTCGGCAGAAATGCCGGATGGCAGGGGTCCTTTGAAGAATCAGAGGGTTCTTTTAAGGTCATTCTTGAGAAATAAACAATAAAGGAGCGCTTCCCTCACACGGAAAATATCAGAAGTTTCAAACGCTGAGAGGGAAGTGCTCCAAAACCTGATAAACTATTGACAGGACGTACATTAGCTAGTAAAATCTCATCTCGTTGGGCGATTAGTTCAGAGGTAGAACGCTTCCTTGACACGGAAGAGGTCAGAAGTTCAATTCTTCTATCGCCCACCATATTGGTAATAAAAAAGACGGGCAAAAGCCCGTCTTTTTTTGCTGAGCAATGGCTGAGCAATGGCTGAGCAGTTGCTGAGCGAGAGCTGAACGGTTGTAAAAGCAGGCGGAGACTGCATCCGCCAGGGAATTAGCGTCCTTCGGACGCTGGGGAATTTGCTCGCCTCGCATCGCGGAGAATCCAATCTTAAAGCCTTGATCTACGTCGCCTCTGAGAGCTTCCAGACCGGTTCCTGTTGGACCGGAGTTCGAATCTCCGCGTCTCCACCAACAACTCAAATAGACCCCAAAGGCCGCGGGGGTTCAAAATCCCCGTCGTCCCCGGACGCCTCTTAACGGGGACCCAGTGGCTTGTGGTTTAGGTTTTAAACATTCAGTAATAGCAAGGATTTAGAGACACTGGATCTCCGATTTAAGCATTCGGAGACGACGAAGATTGTGGTTCTAACGACCACTCTTGTTTAGCGTATAAAGTTTATTCACTAATACTTTTTTAACTGCTTCTGCTAGTTTCAGAAAATATGACGTGTCTAAATCAACTGAAAGAATATCAAAATGACGACTGATGGTAAGAAAACCATTCTCCATAGGATATTCTTTCAGTCTCCGCGTAGGGTTCTTCTTGTATTCAGAATGGGCAATTGCTTTATTCCTTAAATCTATGATCATTTTATGAAAAGCAATAGCTTCTTCTCCAATCATATCTTTTATTTCTCTTTGCTCATTTTTCCCAAATTTTGGGGTGCCTGTTGCGAACTCATCTTCTGAGTTACCAGAGAACGGCCTTGAGTAAGAGATTATTGCAGCAACAAGAAGGGCAGAGCGAACCTCAAAATCGCTTGAATTTACGGGGATCTCATTAAGGCGTATTAAGTACTTAATAGCCTGGTCTAGATCTTTAATCGATATACTAGTGCGATTGAACTGTCTTTCTAACTGTACATTCATAAAACTTACCTCACAAATGGGGTGGGTAATTACAGGAGTAACTCCATGTAACTTCTGATCAGCTTGGACACTCCAAAAGTTTCCGACATTTTCATAAGTGTGTACAGGTCCTTATCCTTCCTTAGAACGTAACGTTTGACCGCATCGGTGACAACGGCGATGTCCATCCGGTTCCTGCTTCGGATACAGTCACAGATCGTTCTCTCCAGTCCGTAGACGATGACAGTATGCCCGAACATCGTTGTCAATTTTGTAACTCCGAGATCATGCAGCTCCCTCGCGACGGAAAAAACCGTAAACCCTTCTTTCCGAAGCTGGGCAATGTTGTATCCTGCAGGCACTGTAACTGTATAGGAAAGGGGATCTCTGTCCGTAAGGTCATGCAGAAATAAGGCTGTCTCATGTGAGTAAATGATTTTCGGGCGTCTCAACTGGGCAATGAACATCTTATCGGCCAACTCGTCTGGGAGGATATATACACCGAATGCAGCACGCTCCAGTTCTCCTGACTTTACCAACAGGCGGAGACGTTCGTTTGATACTCCTGCTTCATTTGCTTCAGCAGTTGTGACAGTTCCTTCCTTTTGCATCAGGAGCGTTTTCAGTCTTTCCGGGATAGGCAAATCGATCGCCTCCAATTTGATTTTAATGCTAGGATTGTACATGAAACTAGCATAAAAACCAATAGTGTTGAACTTTCACGCTGCAAATAACTTCGAAACAAGCATAAAAATCAAGCATGCAGGAGAGCTGAATATAAAAGATGATCATTATTAAACATTGTTATTATTTTTTTAGATTTATGATACGATTAAGCATAATTTATGAAGACAATATTTTTGATGCTGTTACTTGCCATTTCACTACATGTTACAAACTGCCAATCGATAAAACTTAAAAGAAAAATTTGCAGAGGCTGTTATAAGCGGTTCTGCATCCAATACAGACATTTAGAAAAACAAAAAAATTATAGAATAGATTCCGAGAGGAAGCAGAAAATGGCTGACAACAGAAAAGAACAGGAACGGGCTGAGCTACACCGCACAATATGGAGCATTGCCAACGACCTCAGAGGCAGCGTAGATGGATGGGACTTCAAACAATATGTTCTTGGAATGCTTTTTTACAGATACATATCGGAAAACCTTACCGACTACATCAACCGCGGCGAACATGAGACCGGAAATACCGGTTTTAATTACACAGAAATTTCGGACAATGAAGCGGAGGACGCCCGTGCGGATCTGGTGCAGACTAAAGGCTTTTTTATCCTGCCAAGCGAGCTTTTCCAAAATCTAAGAAAAAGAGCGTCAGCAGATGAAAATCTCAACGAAACAATGGAGAAAGTATTCCGCAATATTGAAAGTTCCGCCCAGGGAAGCCCCAGCGAAGACGACTTTAAAGGCCTGTTCGATGATATAGACGTAAACAGCAACAAACTTGGGGGCACAGTAGCCAAGCGCAATGAAAAGATCGTCAAGCTCATGATTGGCGTGGGTGAGATGAAGCTGGGTGATTACAGAGACAACACTATCGATGCTTTTGGCGATGCCTATGAATTCCTTATGGGAATGTACGCTTCCAACGCAGGCAAAAGCGGCGGCGAATATTATACGCCGCAGGAAGTAAGCGAACTTTTGACACGAATTGCCCTTGTGGGAAAAACTGAGGTAAACAAGGTCTATGACCCGGCATGCGGTTCAGGTTCCCTGCTTCTAAAATTTGCCAAAATTCTTGGCAAGGAAAATGTCAGACAGGGTTTCTACGGGCAAGAGATCAACATTACAACATATAACCTCTGCAGGATCAACATGTTCCTGCATGATATTGACTTCGACAAGTTTGACATTGGGCTTGGAGATACCTTGACCGACCCTCTGCACTGGGATGATGAGCCCTTTGAGGCCATTGTCTCTAACCCGCCATATTCAATAAGATGGGATGGAGATGCAAATCCTCTGCTGATAAATGATCCTAGATTTTCTCCTGCAGGGGTGCTGGCACCGAAATCAAAGGCTGATCTGGCATTTATAATGCACAGTCTGGCATGGCTCGCCACCAGCGGAACTGCGGCTATCGTATGCTTCCCCGGCATAATGTACAGGGGGGGAGCAGAGCAAAAGATCCGCAAGTACCTGATAGACAACAATTACGTGGACTGTGTGATACAGCTGCCGGGCAATCTGTTTTTCGGCACCAGTATTGCCACCTGCATCATGGTACTGAAGAAGGCTAAGTCCGAAAACAGTACTCTCTTTATCGATGCCTCCAAAGAGTGCGTCAAGGTCACCAACAGCAACAAGCTGACGCAGGAGAATATCGGGACGATACTTGATCTCTACACAAAAAGGGCTGAAAGCGACCACATCGCAGTATTGGTTCCCAATAAGGATATTGCCGCACAGGATTACAACCTTTCCGTTTCCACGTACGTAGAACAGAAGGATACACGTGAAGTGATAAACATTACTAAGCTCAATGCAGATATCGAGGAGATAGTGGCGAGAGAGCAGACCTTGCGTGATGAGATTAATAAAATCATCGCAGAAATAGAGGTGGGTGCATGAACAGGGAATTTCAGTTTCTGGTTTACCGTTCTGCAAACGAAGATGTATCGATAAACGCTATCATAAAAGATGAGACTGTCTGGCTGACACAAAAAGGAATGGCAGAATTATTTGGTGTCCAAACACCTGCAATCAGTAAGCACTTGAAGAATATATTCGATAAAGGTGAACTGGATGAAGCAGTGGTAGTTTCCAAAATGGAAATAACCACTCCTCATGGAGCGATACCAGATAAAACTCAGACCCAAAATGCTCAGTTTTACAGCCTTGACGCAATTATCTCTGTTGGCTATCGTGTGAATTCAATAAGAGCAACCCATTTCCGTATTTGGGCTACCGGAGTACTGAAAGAGTATATGACAAAAGGATTTGCTCTCGATGACGAACGTCTGAAACAAGGCAAAACAGCCTTTGGAAAAGACTATTTCAGAGAACTCTTAGAGCGCGTTCGTTCCATCCGTGCCAGCGAACGCAGGATCTGGCAGCAGATCACAGATATATTCGCAGAGTGCAGTATCGACTATAAGAAAAACTCTCAAGTAACACTGGACTTCTACGCCATGGTGCAAAATAAGTTCCACTATGCAATCACAGGACAAACCGCTGCAGAAATCGTTTATTCCAGGGCCGACTGCAATCAGGAGAACATGGGACTGACTACATGGAAACATGCACCTGAAGGCCGCATTCTGAAATCGGATGTCATGGTTGCAAAGAACTATTTGAACGAAAAGCAGATTCGGCAGCTGGAAAGGACCGTTGCCGGCTATTTTGACTACATAGAAGATCTGATCGAACGGGAAAACACCTTTACGATGGAAGAATTTTCCGCGAGTATCAATGAATTTCTATCCTTCAGGAAATATGAGATCCTGAAAGATAAAGGGACTGTTTCTAAGCAGCTTGCTGTCGCAAAAGCGGAGAAAGAATACGAGTCATTCAACAAGACCCAAAAGATCCTTTCCGATTTTGACAAGGAAGTTAAGCGACTCTTGGAGAAGAGGGACGAAACGGATGAGTAAATTGGAAGAACTGATCAATGAGCTTTGTCCAGATGGAGTGGAGTACAAAACCCTTGGAGATATAGCCACAGATATTTATCGTGGCTCAGGCATTACAAGAGATCAAGTTACACAAACAGGGACTCCCTGTGTACGTTATGGTGAAATTTATACAACATATGGTATTTGGTTTGAAAAATGTCTTTCGTTCACTAACGAAGATACTATAACCAACAAGAAGTATTTTGAATATGGTGACATTCTGTTTGCCATTACTGGTGAAAGTGTCGAAGAAATAGCGAAATCATGTGTGTATGTTGGAGCGGATAAATGTTTGGCGGGGGGCGACATCGTTGTCCTCAAGCATAATCAAGATCCTAAATATCTTTCTTATGTACTATCGACAACGGATGCACAGAAACAGAAGAGCAAAGGTAAAGTTAAGAGCAAGGTAGTACACTCAAGCGTTCCGGCAATTAGTACAATCTTGATCCCTCTCCCGCCGCTGCCAGTTCAGTGTGAAATTGTCCGGATACTGGACAATTTCACGGAGCTTACAGCGGAGCTTACAGCGGAGCTTACAGCCAGAAAAAAGCAGTATGAGTATTATAAAAAGTCGCTTTTATCTCAACCTATTACTATTTTTGTAACAAAATTGGAAGAAGTGGCTACTCTTAAAACGGGAAGTAAGCCAAAAGAGATTTTTGCAGAAAAAGATAAGTTCGAATATATCAATGCAGGCACTACAAATTCAGGGTATGCAAGAGCTTTCAATTGTGAGGGAGATACTGTTACAACACCGTCCCGTGGACAAGGAGGCATAGGCTTTGTTGGATATCAAAAGAATTCATTTTGGCTTGGTCCCCTATGCTACCGGATTAAAAGCAAGAACACTGATGTATTGTTGAATCGCTATCTTTACCACTATTTATCTTGCTTTAACGATAAAATATTACAGTATAAAAACGAAGGTGGTACGCCATCAGTAAATGCATCAGATTTAGCAAACATTAGCATTGATATTCCTTCGATTGATGAACAAAAGCTAGTTATCGCCATTCTCGACCGCTTCGACACGCTCTGCAATGATTTGACGAGCGGTCTGCCTGCCGAAATCGAAGCTCGGCGCAAGCAATATGAATATTACAGGGACCGGATTTTGACGTTCAAGGAGAAGGTCGCATGAGTCTATTCAATATCGTTGCGGAAACGGCGGAATATACTGTAGTTTCAGAGTATAAGCCCGAAAGCAGGGTAGCAGCGGCTTATCAGGGGGAGGCTGCTCTCGAGCGCGAGTTTATTTGCCTGCTCGAGGCTCAGGGATATGAATACCTGAGTTTTAATAATGAAGCCGCCCTGATATCGAACCTCAGAAAGCAGTTGGAGCTCCTCAACGGCTATGACTTCTCCGATGCTGAATGGAGAAGGTTTTTCTCGGAGTGCATCGCCAGAAGCAACGAAGGTATTATAGAAAAGACCCGCAAGATACAGGAGGATCACGTGCAGATCCTGCACCGTGATGACGGTTCGACAAAGAACATTTACCTGATAGACAAAAAAAACATCCATAACAACAAGCTGCAGGTAATAAACCAGTACGAAGAATCAGAGGGAGCACACGACAGTAGGTATGACGTTACTATCCTTGTAAACGGTCTTCCACTTGTCCACACAGAACTGAAACGCAGGGGAGTCGCCATCAGGGAAGCCTTTAACCAGATCAAGCGCTACCAGCGGGAAAGCTTCTGGGCGTCAAGCGGTCTTTATGAGTATATACAAATATTTATTATCTCAAACGGCACACATACCAAATATTACTCAAATACAACACGTTCAAGCCATATAAAGGAATCAGGCAGTGCAGACAGCAGCAAGAGCAGCAAGAAGACCAGCAACAGCTTTGAGTTCACTTCATACTGGGCGGATGGAAACAACAAAACCATTGCAGACCTGACCGACTTTACCAAGACATTTATGGCCAGGCATGCGCTGCTGAACATACTCACAAAATACTGTGTATTTACTTCTGAAAACCTCCTGCTCGTCATGCGTCCCTATCAGATAGTAGCGACAGAGCGGATATTATCGCGGATAGAAATATCAAATAACTACAAAAAAAACGGCACAATTGAAGCAGGCGGGTATATCTGGCACACTACTGGCAGCGGCAAGACTCTAACCTCTTTTAAAACTGCCCAGATCGCCTCAGTTTTACCTTATGTCGACAAGGTGCTGTTTGTTGTTGATCGTAAGGACCTCGACTACCAGACGATGAAAGAATACGATAAGTTCCAGAAGGGCGCCGCAAACAGCAATACATCAACAAAAATACTGCAAAAACAGCTTGAGGACTCCTCTTCGCATATCATAATCACCACCATCCAGAAGCTCGATGTCTTCGTATCCAGGAACAAAGAGCAGGATGTTTTCAGGAAGCATGTTGTCATTATCTTTGACGAATGTCATCGTTCCCAGTTTGGAGACATGCACAATAAAATCGTAAAATCTTTCAGGAATTACCATCTGTTCGGTTTTACCGGGACACCGATCTTCGCAGCCAATGCCGGAAACGGAGGAAATCCGCTTTTAAGAACTACGCCTCAGGCCTTTGGCGACAAACTGCATACCTACACGATAGTGGATGCCATTAACGATCAGAATGTCCTGCCCTTCCGCATCGACTACATCAATACAGTAAAGATGAAGGAAAACGTTAAGGATAAAAAAGTGTCGTCGATAGACAGGGAAAACGCCATGGCCGACCCTGTAAGGATACGTGACGTTGTTTCCTATATTATCGATCACTTTGACCAGAAGACCAAACGAAACAGCTTCTATTCTCTTCAGGGACAGCGCGTATCAGGTTTCAACTCCATTCTGGCAGTAAGCTCGATCCCTGTGGCGAAAAAATATTACACAGAACTCAAGAAGCAGCTCGCAGAGCGCGGACGCAAGCTCAATATCGCCACCATCTTCAGCTACAGCGCAAATGAAGCTGACCCCGAGGACGTATTCCCGGATGAGGGGTTTGATACTGACAGCCTGGATCAGTCCTCCCGAGACTTTCTGGAATCTGCGATACAGGATTATAATGTCGATTTCAAGGTAAATTTTGACACATCCTCACAAAAATTTGAGAATTATTATAAAGACCTCTCTCTACGAATCAAACGGCGCGAGGTGGACCTTTTGGTCGTTGTCAATATGTTCCTGACCGGTTTTGACGCGACGACCCTTAACACCCTTTGGGTGGACAAAAACCTCAGGCAGCATGGACTAATACAGGCCTTTTCCCGTACCAACCGCATACTGAACTCTGTCAAGACTTTCGGTAATATTGTCTGTTTCCGTGATCTACAGGAAGAGACAGATAAAGCCATAGCCCTTTTTGGAGACAAGGATGCCAAAGGGCTTGTCCTGCTTAAAGGCTACGAGGCCTACTATTACGGTTTTGATGAAGAAGGTAAACATCAGCCGGGCTATGCTGAGCTTATTGCAGAGTTGAGCCAGACATTCCCGCTGGGACAGGCGATTAACGGGGAACAGAACCAGAAGGAATTTATCCGATTGTTAGGGGCTATCCTCCGGCTTAAGAATATCTTGGTGTCATTTGATCAATTCCACAGCAACGAGATCCTTTCGAACCGACAGTTTCAGGATTATCAGAGCCTATATATCGACCTTTATCAGGAGTTCACAAAAGATAAGAACGCAGATAAAGAAAAGATCAACGATGATATTATTTTTGAAATTGAGCTGATCCGGCAGGTCGAAATAAACATCGACTACATCCTTATGCTCGTCGCAAAGTTCCATGAATCGAACTGTGAAGACAAGAGCATCCTCGTTTCGATAGACAAGGCCATCGGCTCCAGCTTCCAGCTGCGGAGCAAGAAAAAGCTGATCGAAGATTTCATCGAGACCGTCAATGCTTCCACTTTGGTGGAGGAGGACTGGCGAAGATATGTCCATGAGCAGAAAGAAGCAGATCTTGCAGCCCTGATCAGCGAAGAAATGCTTAAGCAGGAAGAGACGAAAAAATTCATTGATAACTCTTTCCGCGACGGTGCGCTGAAGACGACAGGCACAGACATCGACAAAATCATGCCGCCGGTTTCAAGGTTCAGTGGTGGAAAGAGAGCTGCAAAGAAGCAGACCATCATCGACAAGCTGATGGAATTCTTTGAAAAATATCTTGGGCTGGTGTAGACATTCAGACTTTAAATAAACGTTGAAACGTATTTTTCTGTTTTTACAAGCTTCTTGGACTTACTATCCTTTGCCTTCTTCTTAAGGGAGGCAAGTTCCTCCGTCAGTTCAAACCTATCTGTAAAATTACGGCCGTTATTGTTGATCGCGACAACCGTAATGGTCATCAACGGAAACTCTTCGATCTCTCCCTTTCTGTTGCAGGTAATGATAAATCCGCGCTCTACAGCCGCCTGATCGTAAAGGGCCAGGACCTCATGCTCGAAATCGTTTATAAGGTCATGAAAAAAGGATTCGTCTGTATGGTCACTTAATATGACAAGGAAGTCGTCTCCGCCTATGTGTCCAAGAAATTCGCTCTCAGGCAAGGCTGACGAAAGCTTATCAGCAAGGAGCTTTATCACCAGATCGCCCTTTTCAAACCCATAAACATCATTGTATGCCTTAAAGTTGTCGATATCGATGTAAGCCACACTGTACCTATCCTGGCAAGATATAGCCCGGTCAAGCTTCCTCTCTATGATCTGGTTTCCGGGAAGGCCGGTTAAAGGATTCTGATTTTTTGCTGTTGATACTTCCAGTTCAGTTGTCTTCAGAAGCAGTTCTTTTACAGTAACGACGCCAGAGTACTTGCCTTCTTCAGTGATAACAATGAAATCATATATTTTATCGTTTGGCCTCGACATCGAGGTGGAAGATACTGTACTGACAGGAGTTTCGTGGTCCGCGGAAAGGAAATCCCGGTCCATGATCTCATATACCGGTCTTCTTGCGTTGAGAGTGAAGCCGTATTGACCGCTCAGCTTTATCGCCAGTTTTTCACGCGATATTATTCCGACAGGATAACCATCTTCAACCACACATACTCCAAAACGACCCTGGTCAAGCCTGAACATATCATAAACATTCGATATGAGCTCGTTCGGTGAGACAGTTTCGGCATAGGTCGAAAGATTCTTGATATAAAGACTGGAAACGGTATTCTGCATAATATGGTTCTTCTTCAGGTTAATAGTTCTGAGAGTCTGCAGAACGTCATGTTCGATTTCCCGTATCTGAGCGTCCGGTCTCTGTATAATGTATCCTTGGCCATATGGCACGTCGAGGCTGACCAGTGTGTCCATTTCCTCATATGTTTCTATCCCTTCGGCTATAAGAGAAACATTGGATTCTTTTGAGAATTCCACCATGCCTTTTACAAGAGCATATTTCATCCTGTCTGAATTTATATTGCGGATCAGTTTCATATCAAGCTTGAGATAGTTCGGCCGGACATCACTGATAAGATTGAGACCGGAATATCCTGCACCTCCGTCATCTATGGCTATTTTGAAATTCTGGCTTTTATAGTTGTTGATCGTTGCAAGGAAGCCTCTTAGATCCATAATCACGTTTCTTTCGGTGATCTCAAAAATGACATTTTCCGATGCGATATCGTGTTGTGCAAGGAAGGATTTCGTGAAACCCTTTTTGTATGTTTCGTAATTTATTATGTTGGGGTTTACGTTTATAAAGAGTTTTTTACTGTAGGGAGGTATCATGAATTCGAACGCAGCCTCCAGGGCCTTTTTTCTGCAGAGCATTTCAAGCTCCCACAGCCGGTTGTACTTTTCAGCAGCAAGAAAAAGCATCTCCGGATCTTTTATTTCACTTTCACACGTTACCCTGCTCAGTGCTTCATGCCCGAGGATATCGCCGTCTCTCAGTGATATTATTGGTTGAAAAACTGTCCTTATCTCTTCGTTTTTTATGATGTAGTCAAGCGAATTTTTCAGCTCATCTGTTATTTCGGCACAGTTCGTTGTCAATCGATTTTCCCACCCTGCTCTCTATAATGTTGATGTAAGTCTATCAAAACGATGTTTATAAAATATATACGTTTCGTAAAAGCTGAGTAAATTATTAGAAACGTTGTTAATGACATCCACGTGATCAGCCTGTTTGTCGGACCTTTTCGAAGGGGTCAGCCATACCTTCCGGTCAAGGCTAAACTCTTACCACTGTGCGAAGCGGAAGTTTTTCGGTCTTGCGAATGTCAGCATGAGCAGCTGAAGTGCACACATATTCCTCTTGCTTTTATCACTTTCTATCGCCTCCTTGTAAATCCTGCGAAGTAGATCAATATCGGCAAAGGCGGGCAAAACAAGCACCGTACTTTGCAGTAGACACACTGCGACTTGTGCACTGCGACTTGTGCCTTGACAAAAACAACTCTTGGTGTGATATTAATAAACCTGTAATGATTATAGATTTTCCCGGAAGGCGGTGGCGTACTGTGGCATACACATGATCTGTTTCCTATAAAATAATGCACGGGATGCGTTACCAATTTGCTGCACATTCAGCCTCCGGGTCAGCTGCCTTTTTCTCCTTTACAAGGCAGTAAACTTCCAAACTCATAATTCCCCAAAAAGCTGATTCACTGCCGCGGATTACTGACAAAGTACTTCCGGAGCCCTTTTGTGGCTTCAGGAGTATTTTCGTGCATATGTGTGATCTGCCTGTATCCCCATAATTTAACTAAAAAATAAGGAGATGTAACTGAACTATGAAAAAAATGATCGTTTCAATGGCACTGACGATAATGCTGATAGCAGCCTCCTCTGCAATAGCGGCACCCCTTGATGCCTTTAAAGGCCAGAAAGGTAATCTTGACATCGCCGGAGGAACTGCCCACATACCTGTAATGAAGGAAGCGGCAAAAAGGATCATGTCTGTTAACCCGGACATTCGCATAACTGTTGCCGGGGGAGGTTCGGGAGTTGGAGTCAAACAGGTCGGTGAAGGGCTTGTGACGATAGGGAACACCGGACGCGCCTTAAAGGAAGATGAGATATCAAAGTATGGACTGGTCTCCTTTGCCTTTGCTATTGACGGCGTGGCCGTCGTAATTAATCCCGGCAACAAGATTGATTCCCTGACAAGCCGGCAGGTCATTGATATTTATGCCGGAAAAATAAAAGACTGGAAAGAACTTGGCGGCGAACCGGGGGCGATCAATGTCTTTGGACGGGAAGACGGAAGCGGTACAAGGGAAGTTTTCACCGAGAAAGCGATAAATAAGGGAGAGCTTGCTCCTTCTGTAAACGTAGTCAGTTCCAACGGAGCCATGAAGACTGCTGTTGCACAGGACAAACGTGCGATCGGGTATGTCGGGATCGGACACATTGATAAATCAGTGAAAGCTCCTAAATTTGACGGAACTGTACCAACCCAGGAAAACGCCGCTAACGGCAAATACAAAGTGACCCGCAACCTTTACATGAACACCAAGGGCGAGCCCCAGGGACTTACGAAACTCTTTATCGACTACATATTCAGTCCTGAAGGCACCGAGATAACAAAAGACAGCGGATACATACCGCTGCCGGCAAAGAAGTAAAGTGTGAGTGGGGGGAGAGTATCCTCTCCTCCCAACAAAATCAGGATAGACAATTGAACGAAAATAAAAACATTCCTCTTTGGTTAAAAGCATCGGCTGTATATGTCTCTTCTCTCATGTCAGCCCTTTTTGTCTTTATTACTGTTTGCGCTCTAGATGGATTGTTCAAGAGCGGTCCTTCACTGTTCGGTTCTGTATGGGATCCTGAAGGAGGACAATTCGGGATCATGCCAATGATCTGGGCAAGCGGACTTCTTTCCGTTTCATCACTGGTCATTGGTTGGGCATTTTCAGTCGGATGCTGTTGTTTTATTCATGGTTATGGACCCAAATGGACAGCAAGGTTATTGGCCAGGATATTGAGGATCATGACGGCAATACCAACGGTTGTTTATGGTTTCGCATCTGTTTTCCTGCTTGTCCCACTCATCAGAAACGGCCTTGGAGGCTCAGGGTTTTCCTGGCTGACAGCCTCCATTGTGCTAAGCCTTCTTATAATGCCTACTATGGTGCTTTCGATGGACAGCGCCTTCCGGACTATAGAATCTGAGACCAGGCTGACATCGGCAGCACTTGGATTCACCAGGGAACAAAACATCGCGATGGTCGTCCTTCCTGCTTCCAGACAGTGGATATTGTCTTCAGCACTTCTCGGTTTCGGCCGGGCTGCAGGTGACACCCTCATTCCAACTATGCTTGCAGGAAATGCGGTTCAGTACGCAAATACGCCGCTGGACGCAATGAGGACCCTTACGGCCCACATCGGGCTCGTCCTCTCTTCCGATGTTGGGGGAACGGCATATCTTTCGCTTTTTGTAGCAGGCGGGATACTGCTGTTTGTCAGCATTTCTGCCAACATACTGTTCCGTCTGCTGAGTAGGAAGTCACTATGATGAGGGTAAAACTGCTGCGGTTTCTTGCCTTTATATCTGCATTCTTTGTCATTGGTTCTTTTATGATGCTGATTGGATTTCTTTTCTACCACGGTACGCCTGTTCTTGACGCAGGGCTCTTCTTCGGGGAGACAGATCCAATCGATGCGATAATCGGCGCGCGCCCTGTCTGGGACGGTATATGGCCGGCTTTTGCCGGAACTTTGTATCTTATAGCCCTGACAATGGCTGTTTCACTTATTCCCGGGATAGGGTGCGGAATATACCTTGCCCGCTACGCAAAGGGGAAAAAGAAAGAGATGCTTTCTATGGCAGTGGATCTTTTGGCCAGCGTCCCTTCTATTGTTATGGGGCTTTTTGGGTTTGTGCTGATCCTCTTACTCAGACGAACTTTTGCACCTGACGCGACCACATGCATCAGTCTTGCGGCATTCTGTCTTGCTTTGCTTGTGATGCCTGCACTTGTCGTAACCACACGGACATCAATAGAGAGCCTGCCGGAGTCTCTTGTAATTACAGGAACAGCACTTGGATTTACGGAACATCAGCTGCTTCGGCATATTCTGATCCCGGCGGCCGGCAGGGGGATACTTGGCGGGATCATGCTTGCGATGGGACGGGCCGCTGAAGATACGGCAGTTATCATGCTCACTGGAGTGGTCGTAAATTCCGGACTGCCTGCCGGACTCGGTTCCAAGTTCGAAGCTTTGCCTTTCCTTATTTTCTATACTGCCGCTCAATATGTAGACCAGAATGAACTCCTTAGAGGATTTGGAGCTGCAATGGTCCTCCTCGTCCTTTCTGCAGGACTCCTTTATGCTGCATCAAAACTTCAACGAACGATGGAAAAACGCTGGAAAGGAGCAAAATAATGGATCTTTGCGCGGAAATACAAAATTTATCAGTATCATTTCACGGCAGAAAAGCTGTCACCGAAATAAATGCTAGCTTGCCGTCAGAAGGCATAACCGTTCTTATCGGCCGCTCCGGTTCCGGGAAGACAACATTTTTAAGGGCTTTGAACAGGCTCAATGAAACTTTTGACGGATACGAAGGATCCGGGAGCATACGTTTGTTTCTGGGAGGCCAAATGAAGAACATATATTCTTCAGGCACATTGACCCCGACTGAGTTGCGGAGAAAAGTAGGGATGGTCTTTCAGACACCTAATCCTCTTCCGCTGAGCATACGAAGGAACATTATGCTGCCGTTGGAGCTCATGTTGGGATCAGGGAAATCCGTTGCTGAAGAAAAAATGGAAACGGCGCTAAAAACAACAGGTTTGTGGAATGAAGTCAGAGACAGGCTTGACACACCTGCTAACCGGTTATCCGGGGGACAGCAGCAAAGACTCTGTCTTGCAAGGGCTCTGGCTCTTGAACCCGAGATGCTGCTACTTGATGAACCCACCGCCTCACTGGATAAGAGGTCTTCGGAACTGATCGAGGACCATCTTCTCTCCCTGAAAAACAGATATTCCATAGTGATGGTATCTCACAGCGTAAGACAGGCGGTAAAGCTTGGAAGCTATTTTGTATTGCTTAAAAATGGCACTGCAGCAGCTTCGTTCTCAAAAGAGGAGTTCCCGGAAGGTAAAGAGGCGGAGAAAGCAATGACCGACCTTCTTTAACTGCTTTCTGACAGTCTGCATGAAATAAATTTCAAGATCACATTTTTTTAAGGGGATACGAAATGCACGAGATCGGACCAATCTTTGAAGTGATGAGAGAAGAAGTTGCAATGGGACCTGTCCGTATAAAGGAGATAAGCGAGAAAGGCATTCCTATAATAGGAACGTATTGTACTTTCACACCATGGGAGCTGATCAATGCAGCCGGCGGAGTTCCGGTCTCTCTGTGCAGTACAAGCGAGAAACCGATTGGAGAGGCAGAGAAACACCTTCCAAGGAACCTTTGTCCGCTCATCAAGTCCAGTTATGGGTATGCACTTACAGATACATGTCCTTACTTTCATTTTTGTGACATGGTTCTTGGTGAAACAACCTGCGATGGCAAAAAAAAGATGTATGAATATCTGGGAGAAATAAAAGATACTTATGTAATGCAGCTGCCGCAAACAGTGAACGGTATCAACAGTATGAAATTGTGGAAAGATGAGATACTCCTCCTGAAAAAATTTCTTGAATCAAAATTTAAGGTGGAAATCACCAACGAAAAGCTTTCTGCATCTATAAAACTGCGCAATAAGATCCACAGTGCGATGATGGAATTTTACAGCCTTGCCTCTCTACCATCGCCGGTCCTTACGGGCAAAGAGATCATGCTGGGATCTGATTACCTTAAGTTTTCCTTTGATTACGAAAAAACAATAACAATTATAAGAGATCTGACTGTGAAGCTTAAAGAAAATCATGCTTCCGGAGAAAGACGGATCGATCCTTTTGCGAAACGTATCCTAATAACCGGATGTCCAATGGGGAAGTCGCTTGAAAAGGTCGTAGACGCTATCGAATCGAAGGAAACCGACGGAGTAGTAGTCGGATATGAAAACTGCGGCAACCTTAAATGTTCTTCATGTCTTGTGGACGAAAAATCAGCCCCAATAGACGCTATCGCAGAAAAGTACCTCAACATTCCCTGTTCTGTGATGTCACCCAACACAAAAAGGCTTGAACTCATCAAAAAATACGCAAAGGAATACAGGGTTGACGGTGTAATCGATGTCATTCTCCAGGCATGCCACACGTACTCTGTTGAAAGCCATTCCGTCCGCGAATACCTAAATAAATCGGGCATCCCGTATATGTCTGTAGAAACCGACTATTCTCAGGGCGACACAGGTCAGCTTGCCACAAGGTTTGGCGCCTTCATAGAGATGCTCTGATGTATACCGCCGGAATAGACATCGGGTCTTCAAACATAAAAGCCGCCCTCTGGGATGGATTCTCTTTTGAAGTATGGAGCCAGCCTACAGGATGGGAAATCAGCGAGACATCGGAGACTGTAATTCAAGTCCTGTTAGACAGATCTTCCCTGAAAATGGAGGATCTGCATCAAGTTGTTGCTACCGGTTACGGAAGGAAGATGTGCCGTTTTGCCGGAAGATCTGTAACTGAGATAACCTGTCACGCTGCGGGAGCCTTTCATTTGGTAAAGGGAGCGGAGACGGTGCTGGATATTGGCGGACAGGACGTTAAGGTAATAACGCTTGATCACGACGGTAAAGTTACGGATTTTTTGATGAACGACAAGTGTGCCGCCGGAACAGGACGATTTATCAGTAATATGGCAGTTCTGTTGGGCTATGACCTTAAGGATTTTTCCGATATACCTCCGGAAACTGAGATCCAGACAATATCAAGCATGTGTACAGTCTTTGCCGAGTCAGAGGTGATAAGCCTACTGTCAAAGGGTGTGCCAAAAGAAAGTATTGCCCTTGGTCTTCTTGATTCAATTGCGTCAAGAGCCGCAGGAATGGTCCTTCGCATTGCAGACAGAGGACCTGTGGTACTTACAGGCGGACCTGCTCTGAATAGAAAACTTGGATCACTTATATCGAAGCACCTTGGCCGGCCTGTGCTCACATCGCAACTGGCACAGTTCTCCGGTGCGATCGGTGCTGCACTGATAGCAGCGAAAGAACAGATGGACGTGTCAAAGAAGGGGGGCGGTCCTATGATCATAATGGGATTTTGACAGAGTGAAAGGATTCTTACACACGTCGTGCGTATAACCGTCGGGCATCCCATCAGCTCTTTCACTCAGACTGAGTATTGAAAATATTTATATGGTCAGAGGGGAAGACAAAGGAATTTGTCTGTTAAGTATCCCTTAAAGCATTTAAATAGCTGCGCTGTTTTTTTGTTTGCCTGCAACCTGATGAAATAAAATAAGGAGTGAATGTTTTGAACAAGAGAAGATTTTCAGTAATGGTTCTTGCAGTATCACTTATGGTCACATTATTCGCACTTCCGTCAATGGCCCAGGAATACGTAAACATAGGTACGGGACCGACCGGGGGAACATATTATCCTGTAGGTTCAGGTATAGCAAAAATCTGGAGCGACAACATACCGGACCTCAAGGCTTCAGCACAGGCCAGCGGGGGCACCCGCAACAACATCCAGCTTATGGAAGTGGGCGATGCGGAAGTTATTTTTGCTGACGGTCTATACTATGACGCATACAACGGATTGGCCAGTTATAAAGATCAGCCTAAAAAATTTATGCGGGCGCTCGTTCCTCTTTATCCCGAGGCAGTACATATAGTCGTGCTTAAGGGAAGCGGAATAAAAAAAATCGAAGATCTTAAAGGAAAAAGGGTGTCTGTAGGAGCTGTTGGCGGAAGTGTATCTATGACATCGGAAACCCTTTTTAAACACGCAGGGCTTGATCCGGCTAAAGACATGAAACTTGAATATCTTGGACATGCTGAGTCTGTTTCAGCTTTTATGGACAAACATATTGACGCCGCTGTGACCGTAGGAGCTATAGGTATCGCAAGCGTTGTAGAACCCATGACCCTTGGCATTGTTGAGTTAATTGACATATCCGACGATCTGGTTGGAAAAATGATCAAGACCACGCCATATTTTGCAAAGATGACAATACCCGCGGGAAGCTACAAGGGTCAGGAAAAAGATGTTAAAACCTTCAGCAGTCCTAACATCCTTGCAGCTCATGAGAAGGTCAGCAACGAAGCAGCATATATGATGACCAAAACACTTTTCGAGAATAAAAAAGACCTGGTAGTAATCAGCGCAAGGATGGCCGCCATGGATGCGGCAAAGATAAAGGATATTAGGATCCCCCTCCACCCCGGAGCAGCGAAATACTATAAAGAGATAGGAATCATAAAGTAATTACAAAACCTTTTCAAGGATACCAGTGGTTATATCTGCTGTAAAACTACAGGGCTTGGATTTGTCCAAGCCCTGTAGTTTTTATTATCCCTCAAGCTTATCCGCCCGCCACTGGGCAAACACGGCTCTTTGCTTCATAAAGATCTAGGGCGGGTACTGGGGCCTTCCATCTGCCGTAATTGCATCAAGAAAAGTCAGCACAACGATAATTGCCTCTATTAGAGTAATTATCGCCTGTTGTTTGACTGAACTGGTTCGTGAGCTTTATCATTGTAATGCCTCAACAGCCGGTATCATTCAGGGGAGGGAATGCCGTGATGAATGGTGAGCGCATTAAAGAAACTTCCGTGTATGTGTTTATCGTAATAGTTACATTCATCGTTCTCCAGTCAACGGTCGTCGTTATGCACGAATTCACGCACAGTACTGTAGCATGGTTCTTTGGAGATATTATGAGTCCTCGCAACATAATCTGGGGTAATTTCTTAACTATGACAGGCTGGGATGAAGGAGTTCATTATCACAGTCTGTTCCCGTCAGCAAACAACATAACTGAAGCGATCATAGGAGCCGGCCCTCTGCTTGTTCACAGTATCATTGTCGCTTTTGGCCTTTGGTTTCTCCAAACAGGATTTATGAAAGGCAAAAAGATGCTTTTCCACGTTCTGTACTGGTTTACAGTGGCTAATTTTATGGAACTGATAGCTTATATAACGATGAGGTCATTCGCCACAGGAGGAGATACGGGACATCTCAGCCGGGGGCTGGGGCTTTCCCCGTGGATGATCTTTATTGTAGGGAATACAATTATCATTTTCGGATTATATGTCCTCTTCAAAAATGTATTGCCTCTAAAATATTACCTGTTTGCGAAAGAGAACGTTTTGACCAAGTGGGCGATCCTCCTTATCACCTCCTTCTGCCTTTTTTTATGGGGGAGCGGATTGCGTGTCGTTCTGTACATATACCCCGATCCCCAGTGGATGTTTGGGCTGATCGGCTTTGCCGCGTTCATCAGCGTCCTGTTTATTTTCAAACCCGCGCGATAAAGTTAACTTAAGCACATTTCATTCTTAAGGTTATTATTAAAGTAATCACCCTTTTCTTTCTTTTCACAATGGTTTCGATTCCGAGACTGAAAGCTATCTTTTTTCGGAAAGAATATAAAATTGCTTATAGACGATTTAGAAGTTAACCAGTTAAAATATTGATGCCAGAATCTCAGAAACATGATCAACTGGTCATAATAATTTAGTCGCAATGTGTTTTTTTAAAAAATCTTTAAGTACTAAACTGAAAAGCTATAAAAAAGCGCATTGTCTTCAGACATTAATTATTTTCACAAGAGTGCAGCTGAAAAGAAAGAGGAGCCCTTTATGACAGCAGATAACAATGAGACTAAGGACCCATCTTCCAATATTGGGATGGATACGAAGAAAGCAAAGATAAATTCGACCTTACTCACTCTGATAGTTATATCTATCATTGCTCTTCATCTGCGTTTTGCCTGGAACAGATACAACGATATTGCCTCCTCTGAAGCAGTCATGCTTGCACAATCGATGGAGTCACTTCTTCATCCCGAGCATATAACAGAACTGTCCGGAACTAAAGAAGACCTGAATAAACCTGCATATGTTATGACACAGCTTAGCCTGAAAAGGCTTGTTGAGACAAATAATCCAATCCGCTTCGCTTACATTTTTGGTGAACGAAACGGAAGTATGATATTTCTAATAGATTCAGAATCACCTGATTCACCGGACTACTCGCCGCCCGGACAGATATATGAAGAAGCCAGTGATACGGACTGGCTGCCTTTCAAGACCGGCAAAACAGTTCTTACTGAACCGACAACTGACAGATGGGGGACATGGATCAGCGCTCTTGTACCAATAAAAGACACGTCTGACGGGAGAGTCATTGCCGTCCTCGGGCTCGATTATTCAGCGTCTGAGTGGAATTCACGAGTATGGGAACGTATGGTCCCGGATGTTGTGATCATTATGACCCTTCTTATGCTTTTCATTGCGTTGCTTCGCACCTGGAGACAGAATTCTACTCTTAAAGAACTCAGCAAGAAGATGGCATTTAATGAGGCTCTCTATCGAAGCGTCTTCGAACAGGCTCCAATAGGCATCGCAATTGCTGATAAAAACAGGTATGTATCACAGTCAGAATATGGACAGATGAATGCAAATCCTATGTTCGAACAGATCACAGGCTGGACGAGCAACGAGTTGTTGAAAATTAATTGGGAAGATATCACTTATCCCGAAGACCTCAAACTTAATATTGAAAAATATGAACAATTCAAAGAGAGAAAAACCAACGGCTACACCATCGAAAAACGTTTTATTAGGCCAGACGGATCAACAGTTTGGACAAATATGAAGATATCTCCTTTGTTGGGCAATCCTGACATGGGTGCTTTTCACTTGTGCCTCCTTGAGGACATCTCTGCACGCAAAGCAGCGGAGGAGTCGCTCAAAGAAAGCGAAAGAAGCAAATCCGTGCTTCTTTCACACCTTCCCGGAATGGCATACAGGTGCAACTATGACCGCGACTGGACCATGAAATATATTTCTGACGGCTGCACTGAATTGACAGGATACGCTCCGGAAAACCTTTTGAATAACAGAGATCTCTCTTTCAACGATATCATCACACCAGAATACCGTGAACCTCTCTGTATCGAATGGGAGCTTACCCTTGCTGAGAGGCTGTCATTTAAACATGAATACGAGATCATAACAGCTGAAGGAAAACGAAAATGGGTCCTTGAGCTTGCAGAAGGCATATTTGATGATAATGGTGAAGTAGAGGCTCTTGAAGGAATTATCATAGACATCTCCGACAGAAAAGAAGTCGAAAATATACTCAGATATAATAATGAACATGACAGATGGACCGGACTATTCAACAGATATTATCTGGAAAATCTCCTCGACAGGGATACCAAAGAGCTAACTGAAGAGAAAAAAGCCCTGATTGGAATAGATTTGAGTGCTGCTCAATCAATTACTACCGCATTTGGATTCCATTACACTCAGGAATTGATCACAAGGACAGCAGGTGTGATCAGTAAATACTGCACGGACAAACGCCTGTTATTCTATACATACGAGAATCGATTTGTTTTCTACCTAAAAGGTTATAAAAACAGAGACGATTTGATTGTGTTTGCAGAAACTCTTGCAAACACACTGGAATCTTTACTTTCGGCTGAAAGGATCAGCGGCAGGCTAGGTATCGTTGAAATAGACTATGACAATAGGCTTGAAGCAGATGAACTCTTGAAAAGACTTCTGATAGCATCTGAAAAAGCAAAGATCATTCACGAGAAAGATTTTAGCGCCTGTTTTTACGACACTGAAATGGAAAATGAAATAATCCGCGAACAGGATATAAAGCGTGAACTTGCCCAAATCGCTGTGTCTGAAAATAATGAAGTATTATTCCTTCAGTATCAGCCTATCGTTGACCTCAAATCAAACAAGATCAGCGGTTTCGAGGCTTTGGCCAGATTGAAAAGTGAAAAGTTAGGTTGTGTTCCTCCCCTTGAATTTATTCCTATAGCAGAGAAGACAAAACTCATTGTCCCAATTGGCCGAATCGTTTTTATGCAGTCCTTCCGTTTCCTTAACAGGCTCAAGGAAATCGGATACAGCAACATCGACGTTTCTGTCAATGTATCTGCTATTCAGGTGCTGGCGAATAATTTCACTGTTGATTTGCTTAATATGATAAATGAGATGCACGTTAATCCAGAAAATATTATTATTGAGATCACCGAGTCGGTATTTTCTTCAAATTATGAGGATATTAACAAAATACTTGGCGAGTTGAGAAACTCGGGGATCAAGATCGCAATAGACGACTTTGGAACCGGATATTCATCTCTTGCAAGAGAACAGGAGTTGAATGTCGACTGTCTTAAGATCGACAAATATTTTATTGACAAGCTCCTGGAACTGCATCCTGACAATGCAATAACCGCTGAAGTAATATCTATGGCGCACAAGATGGGCCATTGGGTAATAGCAGAGGGCGTAGAACATGAAATACAAAAAGAATATCTGGCTAACAACGGGTGTGACAGTTTCCAGGGGTATCTCTTTGCAAGACCGCTTGATGAGAATACGGCGTTAGAAATGATCAAAAAACAGTAAAACAATAACCGCGGTACCAAACTTTTTGCACAAAGAATAGGGTCTCTCTGAACAAGGAGAGACCTTTTTCGTTTCTATATGAAATGTTCCTTCTGTTGTTTGAGTAATGAACTTGTACAATTTACCGTGGCACACTTTAAGAGTTTTGCATTTAATATTGATTAAGCTATGATATTATATCTATAGATGTTTTTACTATACGATAATTATGGTGAATCCGATATACAGCTTTTAAATAATAAGAACAAGGAGGTTAATGTTATGAAGGTACCGTTCTGTACATGTGTTGACCATGAATGCCGCTGCAACCCCGTAAACCATCCGCATGGATGCACGCCGTGTATTGCAAAATGCCTGGTGGAAAATGAGATACCTGTATGCTTCTACCGTAAAATTGAGCCGAACATGGACAGGAAACAGGACTATACCTTTAAAGGGTTTGCTAATTTTGTCATTGACCATGAAAAAGGAAAATTAGATTAAATAGTTTTATTCTTTTTCCTAAAGCAAAGACCGCCGTTGTGAGACCGGCGGCCTTTGCTTTAGATATTTGATAAATATTTATTGCCCTTAGCCCTTTACGACAAAGGAGATCTTTGCATTGACGCGGTACTTCGTGATTTTGTCTCCCTCAACTATCGCCTGCATATGTTTAATGTAGACGTTTTCGATATTGTGGACCGTCTTCGCAGCTTCTGTTACAGCTGCCTGTGCCGCTGCCTCCCAGCTCTCGCTCGATTCAGCAAGAACTTCGATTATCTTTACAATAGCCATGATCATCTCTCCTTTCATCTTAGAAAAACTCTCAGTGATCACTGCTTACTTCACCTGAGCTGACCGTTTTCGGAGATCAGTACTTGATCACTTTCGGCAATTTGCCTGCCTGATCAATCCAGTCTCCTGCCTGCCTAGTTGTGGGAACCCTTCTGACAAGTTTCATCGCCTGGTTTACTTCAGCCATTTTCGCAACAAGGTTATTGGTTTTTCTCTTTGCAAGTTCAGGAACTGTATCAACACCGGCGGCTTCAAGAAGTTCGGCATATTCACTGCCAACACCCTTGATGCGGAATAGATCTGCATGGTTTGCCCATTTCAATATCAGTTTCTCTGCTATTCCCGACTTTTCAGCAAGCTTTGTCCTGCCTCTTTTGGAGGAACATTCTTCCAACAGCTTTTCTATTGAAGTTACGCCTGCCTCATTTAATTTTTCTTCGTATGAACCGCCAATGCCTTCAATTATGTTTAATTTCGCCAATAAGTACCACCTCCCCGCAATATCGTGCTACTGTTTGTAATATTTCACACAGTTATTATATCATCTCTCTGTCATAATAAATCGATATATATCTGCGATAGAGTAGATCCAGTCAGATCGATCTCATAATGCGTTACCCTTGAGAGGATCAAACTGGATCAACTGCATTTTATTCTTGCATTTTAATACTGCATGCTGTTCTGAAAGAATTTTGATTAAAAATTTCATACATCCTTTTTAACTATCCTGCTTGCTGCATTCAATGATTTAGGCACTTTATCGGACTTGTTGCCTGTTACCCGGTCTATCAAAGCTATACATTTCAACGTCTGTTCAAAGACCGTTGTAAGTACTTCCTCGTTTTCCTTCATTTCATCTTTTATCTGTCTGTATAATGTATTCTCACTCATGGCCAAATACCCAATTGTTTCGACTTACTGCTTGCGGGTCTCAAGAAAGAGGATTCCGCTGCCAAGAGCTATCATGCCAACGCCTGCCCACATCGGAATATTAACCTTCTTTTTTTCTTCTACTGATATTTGAAGCGGACCGATTTTCGCGGACTCAGTATCCTTTGTGTATGTGAATCCGTTGTTTGCCAATGAAAATATCCCGCCCAATATCAGAACAATTGCTGCAATTTTTATAAAACTCATTTGTTGATCTCTCCTTTCGATCATGTGGCCTGCCGTAAGCCACTATGACCTGCTGCTTTCAATACTGAGACAGATATTTCGTATTTCCTTTTACATTGCGTACATTGTTGAGAGTAATTGGGCACTGATCCAAAGTTTTCCTATAGGACTCGTCGTCCCTGAATTAAACGGATCAATAGCACGACCACTGCTATTACAAACAGAATGTGTATAAAACCACCCATTGTGTTTGATGTTACAATTCCCAAAAGCCACAAAATTAACATTATTATTGCTACTGTGCTTAGCATTTAAATTCACCCCTTACTATCTTGATGTTTTGCCCGAAGGCAAAACATCACAACTTCTGCAAGATCCATTTAGTCTGTTGACTTGAGTGACAGTTTGTTAAGTGCAGCCAGTAACGGTTTAACAGAATTGCTGGTGGCACGTTTCTTCAGGATAGTTCTGGAATTATATTTTGAACCCCAGAAGGAAGTATTTGCCGCTTCGTCCGTGCTCATTACAGAACCTCCGAGAGATAGCCCCGCAAAGAGTCCCTTGCTGATCGAATAGCTGTATATGGAAGCTTTAAGGTTGACATCAGTACCTGCTCCTGCGCTTCGTCCAACAGGTCCGGCGGCAATATCAACATTGGCGCCAAGTTTGACGGTATCTCCATAAAAATGCTTCATACCTGCTTCGTTTGTAATGACCAGCAACAGAGCTGTCGACTGGACTCCGATCTGGAGTCCGTAAGAAGCTCCTGTAATATTCATGAAACTAGGTCCGTACCAACGGTTAGTAGCAGGATTATGCCTAAGGACAAGACCCTCTCCGTATGAACCTCCTACACCTATTGCAGCCTTGTAAAAATTAGGAATAATTACCACTCCGTAAGACTTTTTTACAAGGTACGCCATTGTCTCGACATCTTCCTGAGCAGATATTTCCTGAACGGAATTTGTAGATGATGTGATCCGTTCTTGGGGCGTCAACGCAAAGGCTGCCGAAGGAACTGAAATCATGGCGGCTACAATTAACACCGCTATTGAACTTAAAAATGTATTTTTCATAGTATTGTTCTCCTTTTAATGTTTCTCAATTTTTAATGTCAACTTAATTTACTGCAGGCTTCTATGTGTATCAGATCTCAAGATAAACAAACCAGTTGTACACAATTGAATGGGCTAAAATATTACAATTTCAAAGATTTGTATCGGTCGAAATCAAATGGCCGATACAAATCGAACTGCCGCTAACTGCAGCAAATTTGTACAGCTATGTCCTTACTGGGCCCATCTTGCGCTGACAGCAGTGAAAGAACCGCTGGCTGATACGTCTAACCTTTCCCAACGACCAAATATTCGGCTCATCCAGTCAATATGCCCCGTGAATCGGAGTGATCCGTCTGTTGACGTAAACTGCAAGGTACCGTCAGGCTGGCATGTACCCCTATACTCAAGATATACGTCTCGCTCAGTAGATCTTCCGTTACCCGTGATAATCCCGTCAGGCTGAATATTCAAGGCAAACCATCCATAATCAAACTCGCCTAAAAATGTTCCGTTGTAGTCTCCTGCATTTTTAGTGTCAGCCTGCGCTACCGCAGAGAACATACAAACAGTCAGTAAAACAACGCAAGTAATTGCAATCTTTATTCCTGATCTTTTATTAATTACCATAATTATTCCTCCATTCAAAATGGGAACAAAAGCTCCCTCTGTTTATCAAAAAACGTGCAAATCCAGAAAACAGGTTAATAGAAAGTAAGCGCACTGATAACGCAATAAATTAGAATTCAACGAATATTATTTTTTTGCGTATCAATTTTGTTTTTGGAAATATTATTTTAATTCGATCATGTGTTCTGATTTCAGAAAATCAATTTTTATTATATATAAAATTGATTTTTAAGTTCAGATAACTAAGTCAAATTAACAAATTTTCCAAAATCGGATTTTCTCCTCTGTGTGTATTATACCACATTTCCGAAAATTCTGAATCTTATTTATATTTTATTAAATTTAATTAATTTTATGCTATAATATAAACATTAGTTAGCTGAACTTTTAAAGGTCGGCTGAATGAAAGGTTAGGTGGATAAATCATGAACGAAGATATTCTCAAAGGAAAATGGCACGAGATCCAGGGAGACGTCAAAAAGACATGGGGAAAACTTACGGATGATGATGTGATGGTGATCAACGGAGAAAGTGAAAAACTTCTTGGTTTCCTTCAGACAAAGTATGGCTACGAAAAAGATAAGGCTCAAAAAGAGTACGACGATTTTATCAACAGACACAAGTAGCATATCTTTGATCGTATGATGATGATGCAGATATTAAATGATACCCAGTCTGCAGAAAAAATCCCGGGCATGATAAAACGCACCCGGGATTTTTTTATGATCACATGTAAATCTTTTTCATTAGCCATCCTCATACTTGCAGACGGTCATTCTGCAATTTTTATATAAAACTATCTTATAATTTTCATAGCAATCTTTAAAACATTGGATCGGGAGGTGAATTTTATGCCGGTAATCAAAGTAGAATGCGCAGCCATGAATGTTGAGACAAAAGAGAAACTGATCAAGTCTTTAACGCAGACTGCCAGCAGCATTATGGGAATTCCTGAAGCAGCTTACATAGTACTTCTTAACGAAATGAGCAAAGACAATATCGGAGTTGGCGGAGAGATGCTTTCAAAGAAACAGCGCTAACAAATTCTTTCTTCTAAAAAAAAGAAAATTAGACTAAATTTGGGACATCCCTGATCTTCCGGGTGTCCCTTTTACTAGATGGAGTGTGTTTTTTTAGATTTTTGGATCAACTATTTATTGCTTTATGGTAGTAAAATATCATATATATTAAGATGGGAGGTCAATATTCAATGAAAAAACTTTGTTTTTTAATACTGTTTATTCTTTTTACAATGATCACGGTACCCGCTTTCTCCTGTACAACAACTATAGCCGGAAAGGACGCAACGATCGACGGATCTGTAATGGTATCGCATTCTGATGACGGATTACATGATGCCAGCCTTGTCTATGTTCCTGCTATGGACCATGCTTCCGGTTCAATGCGGCCAGTCTTTTATTCACACGAATCTATAGGATTCAAGCCTGAGTGGGGTGGAACACAGACCCACAGGCTCATTACAAAAGGCAGGGCGCCTGCGTATGACAAGAAGGGACTTCCTGTAAGTATTCCGCTTGGGTTTATTCCCCAGGTCGCTCATACTTATGCCTATTTCGATTCGAACTATGGGATCATGAACGAACATCAGCTAACGATAGGTGAGTGCACAGACAAAGCAAAAATACATCCGGAACCCGAACCCGGGAAGAGGATATTTTATTCATCTGAACTATCAAGGGTTGCTTTGGAAAGAACAAAGACTGCCCGGGAAGCTGTAATGCTTATGGGAGAAATGATCGACAAGTATGGTTATTACGGAACCGGTGAAACCTTGCTTGTCGGTGATCCATACGAAGGCTGGGTAATGGAGATGGCTGGTTACGATATGAATGGAACCGGGGGAGTCTGGGTCGCCCAGCGCGTCCCAGACGAAAAGATATTTGTAGCCGCCAACCAGTTCCGTATTAGGGAGATCGACCCCAAAAACAGGGATTTGATCTTTTCAAAAAATATATTCGAGATAGCTGAGCAGAAGGGATGGTGGAAACCATCTGAAGGCCCCCTTGATTTTACAAAGGTCTACGGCGATGGAGAGTTTCATCATCCTTATTATTCATTGCGAAGAGTATGGAGGGTAATGTCCCTGCTTGCTCCGTCGATGAATTTTTCACCATGGGTCAAGGATGGCTTGACAAAAGATTACCCATTTGCAGTCAAACCGGATAAAAAAGTTTCTGTAGAGGATATAGCTTCTATCCACAGAGACAACTATGAAGGTACTGAATTTGATCTGACAGTAGGTCTTGCAGCAGGGCCTTTCGGAAATCCCACAAGGTACGAGGGAAATGCGGAATCAGTTGCTGATACTGAGGGAAAGCTCACATCATTGGTCGGAGAATTTGAAAGACCTCTGGATATCTACCGCTGCGTATATTCTTATGTTGTCCAGTCCAGAAGCTGGCTGCCTGATACAATAGGAGGTCTTCTCTGGTACGGTCCGGACAGGCCGTCTACAAATGTGCTTATGCCGTTTTACTCAGGTGCAACAAACCTTCCAAAACAAATACAGCAGGCAAATATTCTTGATCTCAGCCGGGACAGTGTCTGGTCCGCGTTTAATTTTGTCGCAAATTTCTGCACCATAAAATATTCCTACATGATCAAGGATATAAGGGAAGAAAGGGCGAGATTAGAGAATACTGTATTCAATCTTCAGAGCCTTATTGAGGCAAATGCACTTGCACTTTGTAAGAACGGAAAAACAGATGAGGCGAAGAAAATGCTTACTAATTATAGTGAGAAGAATACGGCAGAAGTCCTTAATGCCTGGCACATGCTCGCAGAAAATCTTTACGTCAAATACAACGACGGTTATCTGAACACTGAAGAAGAGGTCGGACAGCCCCTCTTTTATCCATCCTGGTGGCTAAAAGAGGTAGGTTATGAAAAGGGTCCGACAAGTTATCAAAAAAAGAATTGATCATTCCCCTGTTACTCATCTAATTTTGTTGACTGCAGGCTGCCGCAGATCCCATATTTATATGGTCTGCGGCAATATTTTTATCGTCTCATAATTTTCACGTTTTAGGACATTAAAGATCACAAAATGAGCATAATTTTAAGATTAGCTCACTTTATGTTATACTTACTTAGATATTTACCAAATTTAGAGGGAGATGAGCGCATTAATTAAAGGAGGAAAAAGATAAATGACTAGCTCTAACATCAAACCATTCAAATTTATGGAATCAGCGGTATTGCCCCTTGCCACGGGCATAAGGGCGCAAACTCTTCGTGAGCTTCATTCAGGCCTTACAGAGGTCCCGGACAGCTCGATCTACTTTCATTTCTGGGGACGTATGGTGAGGCCCCACATTTCAGAGTCTGAATTCAACAATGACTTCGCATCATGGGTCAACAGCAGCCTTAGGGATTTCATGCTGGCAGAGGCATTGGGCGGAATAAACCCAGTCAAATTCCAAAATTTAGACAACATAAGAGCCGTGATTTTGAATATTCTCGAAAAGCGGCTCGAAAATGAAGATTTTCTCAGTTGGAAAAAGTCAGACCGGGACTTTCACTTCATTGCCTGTAAAAAACTTATGTTTGAAACAGGAAGGGAGACATCAGCGTTGGATGATTTTCCTGCTGCTGTCAAACATACCAGCAGGGAGAGCTTTTTCTATCACTTTATCGACGGAAGAAGAAGATCCTCTGATTGCAAGGATGATTTCACGATCTGGCTTGAGCAGTTTTCTGACGAAACGGCAGATTTAAGAAAGAAATTAAAGAATGTCGATTCATACCTCTTCTCCCTCACTGAACTCCAGCGCCAGATCTTCTCGATCTTTGACGACTGGCAGAACAGCAAAGGAGGTAAATGTTCATGTCCGAAATGATAGATAGATATGCAGAAATTATCGGCGAGGCTGCTATGGACAGCCTGGTAAATATTGCAGCAAGGCTCAAAGACAGAAAAATCGTACATGTGAATTCTACCCGTGCAGGCGGGGGAGTCGCTGAGATCCTTTCATCGATGGTGCCCCTGTCTAAGGAGCTTGGCCTTGATGTCTCCTGGGAGGTCATTGAAGGGGACGAGTCTTTCTTCAACTGCACAAAGATGCTGCATAACACTCTTCAGGGGATGCCCGGCACGCTTTCTGGGCGGCAGATGGATATCTATGCAGAGACAAACGCAAGAAACGCAGAAAGACTGAAGGATGCTCTTCAGGATGCAGATTACGTATTTATACATGATCCGCAGCCGGCAGCGCTTATCAAGAGCTTCCCGCAGAGGAAGGGCAAATGGATATGGAGATGCCATATAGACGTCAGCGCACCAAACAAATGGGTCTGGCAATTTATCAAAAATCAAGTCTCCGGATACGATGCCTCTATCTTTTCATTGCCGGATTTTGCACAGAAACTGCCCCATCCTCAATTTCTGATAACGCCGAGCATAGATCCTCTGGCCGAGAAAAATATCCCTCTTGAGAGATCAGAAGTGGAGAAGACATATGAAGAATTAGGGGTACCGATGGATAAACCAATAATTCTTCAGGTATCAAGATTTGATAAATTCAAGGATCCTCTTGGTGTGATCGAGAGTTACAGAATTATCAAGGAACATGTGGATGTCAGGCTTGTGCTGGCAGGCGGAGAAGCTGACGATGACCCTGAGGCTTCAGAAATATTGAACGAGGTCAGGGCAGCCGTTGATGGAGACGAAGATATTTCTGTGTTACTGCTGCCTTCAGATTCTCATCGAGAGATAAATGCTCTCCAGACCGGGGCAGATGTTGTTATGCAGAAATCTTTGAAGGAAGGCTTCGGACTGACTGTAACAGAAGCAATGTGGAAGAAGAAAGCTGTCATAGGCGGCAATGTTGGGGGAATAAGGCTTCAGGTGATCAACCGATTCAACGGGTTTAGGGTAAGGACTCCTGAGGGTGCCGCAATAAGGACACGTTATCTGCTGTCCCATCCATGGAAAATGGAAAAAATGGGAAGGAACGCAAGGGAATACGTGCTTGAAAATTTCCTTATAACCGGCCATCTCAGAAGATACATGACTTTGCTGATATCGCTGGAAGCGCAGGGGGGAACGTGGGAAAGATGGGTATAGCTCCAACCCGGTTGGAACCCGGAGAATATAGCTCGTTTTTTTCCTCGTATAAGAAAGCATCTCCTTTGCTTGTGAGTGATTATGACGGGACTCTGGCGCCTTTTGCAAGAGAAAGAGAGAAGGCCTTCCTTACGCCAAAGACCAGGTCTCTTCTAAAGTCAATAAGCGAAGCCGGGGGAGAGGTAATTATTGTTTCCGGCAGGAAACCTGAAGAAATATATGATTTTATAGAGCTTCCCTTCGAAATATGGGGCTGCCACGGTATGGAAAGAATAGATAAATATGGCAGATCCACAAGGGGATACATACCTGAAGAAGATCTTAAAAAGCTGGACGACTTTTCATCACAGCTTGATTATTTTCCCCGTGGATCAGTTGAAAAAAAACCTTCAGGGATAGCACTTCATTGGAGAGAGAGGGCAGAAATCTTCGATATGTACATGGAGGTCTCCGGCAAACTGCTCTTTGAAGCCTCTGCGCACTCTTTAAAGGTGATGCCCTTCAATGGCGGGGTTGAGTTTATGCTGCCCTATTTTTCCAAAGGAACCGCTCTCTCTGATATCAGTATTATTTATCAGAACGCCAGCCCTTTGTGTTATCTGGGAGATGATACCACAGACGAAGACGCATTTAGGGAAATCAGAAATATAAAGTCAGGTGTGGGGGTACTGGTTTCGAATGGTGAAAAAGAGAGCGCTGCAAAAGTGTATATATCCAGGAAAGATGTTGATAGTTTCCTTGATTTCTGGCTCAATGAACTAACGCCAAAAGGAGGGAGCGGACATGTCAGAAAATAAAGGACGGTTTTTGGTAGTATCGAACAGGCTGCCCGTTACCCTTGCCTGCAAAGAGAAAAAATGGGAAGCAAAATCTTCCTCCGGAGGACTTGTCAACGCACTTAACCCTGTCCTCAAAAACAGGGGCGGTTTCTGGATTGGCTGGCCCGGGGCATTCGATAACCTTAAGATCTCTACGATGAAGGAGATTTTGGGTCCACTCTCTAAAAAATCCGGCTATAGGTTTTTGCCCATTCTGTTGACAAAAGAGGACATAGAAACCTTTTACAACGGTTTTTCAAATTCCATTCTATGGCCCCTTTTCCATGATTTTCAGTCACGCTGCAACTTCTTGCCGGCATATTGGGATGGTTATATTGCCGCGAATGAAAAATTTGCAAAGGTCGTTCTTGGACACTCTTCAGAAAATGATTTCATATGGGTGAATGACTATCAGTTAATTCCGCTGGGATCTATGCTGCTGGAGAAAAATCCAGAATTAAATTCCTCTTTCTTTCTTCATATACCTTTTCCAAGCGTGGATGTTTTTATGAAACTCCCTTGGCGGAAAGAAATACTTCACCAACTAACATGTTACTCGCTTGTCTGTTTTCAGACATTGAGAGACAGAAGAAACTTTATTGACTGCATAAGGACCTTTTATCCTAAGGCTGTGATCTACGGCAGAGGACATGTTGTCAAGGTAAATATCGGCGACAGAGCCTTTCTTACGGGCAGTTTACCTATAAGCATAGACTATAAATATTATTCTTCACTTAGCAGTGCCTCCAATGTAGCAAATAGAGCAAGGCAAATCAGAGAAGAGATATACGCAGAAAAGATCATCGTTGGGGTTGACCGCCTGGATTACTCAAAGGGGATACCGGAGAAGCTCAGGGGGTTTGAGAAATGCCTTGCCTCCTATCCCGATATCAGGGAGAGGATCACTCTATACCAGCTTGTAGTTCCAAGCAGGGACACCATTTCTGAGTATAAAGAGCTGAAACATGAAATTGAACTTCTTATCAGCGAGATAAACGGAAGATATTCCACAACGAGGTGGACCCCTATAATATGGCGCCACGGCACTCTTCCGGAATCAGAACTCTATGCGATATACAGGGCTTCAGATATCGCTCTTGTTACATCTCTTAAAGACGGAATGAATCTTGTTTGCAAAGAGTACTGTGCAAGTAAAGGGAAAGAGAGTGGTGTCCTTATTCTGAGTGAGTTCGCTGGGGCCGCATTACAGCTTTCCAGGGGAGCCCTGTTGGTCAACCCATTCGACGTAAATGACATTTCTGATTCCATCTATCGTGCTTTTTCGATGGATGAGCATGAGAAAAAAATAAGGATGAGGTCGATGAGGGAATCTATAAGAAGGCAGGATGTATTCTGGTGGGTCGAAAACTTCTTAAGGGCTGCAACAGGCAAGAAGCTTGAAGATTATCCTGAACAGGATCTCCCTTCGCTTTGGCCCGGGCTATTTGCCATAAGCAAAAAATATTATAAGGGCGCGGTCTAAAAGACCACGCCGGTTTTAAATGGCTGATATTTTTGCCTGAAACAATTTTAGGACAGATTTACCAGTTTTGCCTTTACGCCTGAAACGGCATTCAGCTTCTTGTTGAGCCCTTCCGCAACTTCTTCTCCGCAAGCCAGCTGGAGGATAAGTATACCTGACGGTGAGCAGGTTTTGTCATCAGCCTGGTCATGGAGGCCGAGCCTGGTCCTTATGGAGCATCCATATTCAGTAAGGATCTTTTGGACTTCGACTGCTGCTGTATCCCTCTGTTCAACTCTTACAGCCATGATCTGGAAACAATTCATCCTTATTACCTCCTGATGTGCCATATTTTTCTATTGCGGGGTACACAGTTTATAATATCAGAAATAAGGTTGCTCTGTCTGCGCACAAAAAGTACCAGAATTGAGAAAAATCGCTCAAAAGGCATCTGCTCCGAATTTTCCCGTCTGCGGGGTGATAAAACGCCATTTTTACAGAGCTCAAATGACTTGACAGCGCCGGTGTATTAGTTATAATGTCTCTCGTGCTTCGGCAGAGGCAGTGTCGGGCGTGCGTCTGTAGCTCAGCTGGATAGAGCAACTGCCTTCTAAGCAGTAGGCCGGGGGTTCGAGTCCCTTCAGACGCGCCATTACTTGAAAAAATTATATCGTTTACACGGTGAGCATAGCTCAATTGGTTAGAGCACTGGACTGTGGCTCCAGAGGTTGCGGGTTCAATTCCCGTTGCTCACCCCACTTTTTTGGTTTGGATCGTTAGCTCAACTGGCAGAGCACCTGACTCTTAATCAGGGGGTTACAGGTTCGATTCCTGTACGATCCACCATTTTTTTGTCTTTATCATCCTGCTTTCCCCCGCACTTTTTAGCGTGGATCGTTAGCTCAACTGGCAGAGCACCTGACTCTTAATCAGGGGGTTACAGGTTCGATTCCTGTACGATCCACCAAATACAAATATATCTTTCAAAAATTCCCGTTTATTCAGCCCTAGTAACCCTGTCATTGCCTGTATAATATTTTTGGTGCTTATATACACCATTTGCCTTTTTGTTCCGAATATTAGCATGTATGTTCTCATGCTGCTTCCGGGGAGGTCTTTGTCTTGATGGACATCAAAGTTGGAGAGAACCGCTTTTATATCGGTGAGAGCGAGAAAGATCCGCTTGCTGAAATAGTTTTTTGCTTCAAAAAAAGTGACATCATTGTTATTGAGCGTACCTTTGTATCAGAAGAGCTTAGAGGGCAGAACATCGCAGGTCAACTGCTTCAAAGGGTCGTAGAGAAAGCACGCGAAGAGAGACTTAAGATCATTCCAGAATGCACCTATGCTCAAAAGGTGATGAACAGGGGAGAGGACTATAAGGACGTTTTATATAATGAAGGTACTCAAAATTAGGATCAATATCCATTTTTGAGGTAAGTACACTGTTTCAAAACCAACTTTAATAATATAAAGACAGCTCTTTCTTGCACTTTAAATAAAAGCAAGGTAAAATCTACCCTGTTCTGATTTCAGGCGAATGCGAGAGTGGCGGAATTGGTAGACGCGCGGGACTTAGGATCCCGTGTCCCAGACGTAGGGGTTCAAATCCCCTCTCTCGCACCAAACCATTTTAAGCAGATGTAGATATACCCAATGAAGTAATCTGCTTCCTTCCAATAAACCACTAAATTCAATATTGCCCAAATAATACAGTGTTCTCAGGTCAATATTACTGAGATGATTTTGTATTTGTCCCTTTAACGGCCGGTCTGCCTATATAATTTACTTAGCAGGACTTTCCTGGATAAGAAAAGACAGAACCCAAAATTGACGGCAGGGGAGGGCAAATTATGGAAGACGACAAGCGAAGCCTTATATACGCTGCTGCCATGCTTCATTCCTTAATTACCGGCCTATCCTATTTGTTTTCAAAGATGGGACTGAATCTTAGCAACCCATGGGATCTGCTGGCTTACAGATTTACTGCTTCATTTCTGGCTATCTTGATCCCGGTCCTATTCAAATGGATCAGACTGGACCTCAGCAAAGAAAAAATAAAGAGCATACTGCCTCTGGCTATCTTCTATCCCTTGTCATTCTTTGCTTTTCAGACCTTTGGGCTGCAGTATATGACTTCCTCTGAATCAGGTATCCTTCTCGCTATGATCCCTGTCTTCACGTTGATCCTGGCTTCATATTTACTGAAAGAAAAGACAACTCTGCTGCAGAAGATGTCAATAGTCCTCTCGGTACTGGGTGTCATATACATCATACTTAACAAAGGTTCCACTGTCGGATTCACAAACATGAAGGGGATAGTGCTTCTTATTTTGTCTGCCTTGTCTTTCTCCGGTTACAGCATTGTTGCGAGAAAACTGACAAGGAATTTCTCTGTGACAGAAATGAGCTGTATTATGATAATCATCAGCTTTTTATGCTTCAATGCAATGTCTGTAACAAATCACCTTTTAAAGGGCACTCTGAGCAGTTTTTTTGCACCATTGAAAGACTACAGGTTTATTATTTCAGCACTGTACCTGGGCGTGCTCTCTTCACTGGTCACATCTTTATTGACCAACTACATCCTCTCCAGGATCGAGGCGTCCAAGATGTGTGTCTTTACAAACTTAAGCACAGTTATATCAATAACGGCAGGCGTCGTCTTCCTGAATGAAAAAATATATTATTACCATATAATTGGCTCTATATGCATCATATTAGGAGTGATAGGCACCAACTGCCTTGGGAATAGAAATAAAAACTACTGCTGCAAGGACTGAATCACCTGACTCTATTTTCTCCAATATAATTTCTGCTGCATCATTGCTGCACACTATCTTACCTTACAATATACTCATATCTTCTACATTAGATTAGCTTTGCCTTGACAAATAATTCACAGAAGGGTATTTTATCAGGCATTGAAACTGCGATATCACTTTTCAGGGGGATGTATCATGGACACTTTTATGACTGATCTACTAACTTCATTCGCCGTTGTCATAAACGGCATACCACAGGGACTTCTTGCGCTAAGCTTCGGATTCGCCGCCTTCCCGACAAGCATTGCCTTCCTCATCGGAGCTGCCGGATCACTGGCGTTCAATTCAGTGGCCACAATTTCTTTTCAGGCAGAAACGATCACCCTGGCCGGAAGAATGGGTCGGAATATCAAAGAAAGACTGAGCATTGTTTTCTGGGGAGCTCTCTTTTTATTCGTTCCCTCAGTACTGGGTCTGAATGAGACCATAGTTGCCTTTATTGGCCCGACGATCGTAAATTCTATGATGGCAGGCGTAGGTATTATGCTTGCGTATGTAGCTATGGAGCTATTCAGCTCAGAGAAGATATCGGGAACGATTTCTATGATAACTGGTATAGCAGTATGGTTTATGACCCTTGACCTAGCAAAGACGATCATCATCTCTGTACTTGTTTCCACGATCGTCTACAACATACTGATGAAAATGGGAAAGGTCGAACCTCATAGTCTTGTAATGGACAAGAACAGAGAAAGGTTCACGTTCGGCAACATTGAATGGAAGATATGGGAAAACCCCATGCTTATCGTTCACGCTCTTGCCCTTGCATGTCTCAACATAGGAGCAAACATAAGCTTTGGAAAGATCACCGGCAGCATTGCAGGTGTGGATTCAAATATTGACCACCTTGCAATATACTCATCCCTTGCAGACATGGGTTCTTCCTTCTTCGGAGGCGGCCCTGTCGAAGCAATAATATCCGGAACTGCAACAGCGCCGAATCCACTGAGATCTTCAGTGATCATGATGCTCATCATGGCAGCCATACTGCTTTTCAAACTGCTTCCTACAATCGGCAAATATGTCCACAGTGCTTCGATAGCAGGATTCCTCTTCGTTCTTGGAACATTTGTGACCTTTGCTTCCAACATACAGGGAGCAATAGCTACAGTGCCCGCGGCCAACGGACCGTTTGGATTTTCTCCCTGGGGCATGGTCATCGGTGCTACAGTACTTGTTTCAGCCAAATGGAACCCATTCTTTGGACTTCTCGCGGGAGTCCTGATCAAAATGATATTCTCACTTTAGGAGAGAGCTATGAACGAACATTACGAACTAAAGATCTGCGGTCTTACAAGAAGCCTCAAAAAAGTCCAAGTTGCCCCAAATCTTGTGATAGCATCTTTTGTCATGCTGGGTGACACACAGATGATAGAAAAAAGCGCTGACGCCCTCTTCAATAAGATGAAGGAGATCAAAGAGATAGACATGCTTGTATGCCCTGAAGCCAAAGGTATCCCGCTTACACATGCGCTGGCTGTTCGCCTGGGTGTCGACTATGTAGTCGCCAGAAAATCGATCAAGGGATACATGGAAAACCCGATAACTTCTGAAGTCAGATCCATAACGACAAATGAAAAACAGATCATCGTAATTGATGAGACAGATGCAGCAAAACTGGATGGAAAGCGAGTCTGCGTAGTGGATGACGTTGTTTCCACCGGCGGTTCCCTCCGCTCAGTTGAAGATGTTCTTGCAAAGACAGGATGCACTGTCATTTGCAAGGTTGCCGTGCTGCTTGAAGAGGGAGGATACAGCGGAGAGGATCTGATCTATCTTCAGAAACTCCCGGTCTTTCCAGTTTAAAAAATATTTTCCAACCTATCACAAAGGCGCCGCGTTGCTCAAAGCGGCGCCTTTTTACGTTCGTGCCTTGGTCAGTGATGTTTGTTATGCTATTATTAAACACGCAACTACAATGCGGAGGAGAAACAAATGACGAAAAAGTTTTTTAGCGTGCTGACACTGGCCATACTTGCCATGTTGCTCTCTTTCCAGAGCGCCCATGCAATGACCACGATTGAGTTTTACCGGCTCGCGAGAAAACAGAAGCATATCCAGCCTTTCGCTGTAACTGTCCAGAGCGCCTGTGAAACGGCTTATTGGTCAAGTGAACTGTGGGAACTTGGTTATAACGGTGCAGGAATCAAGGTTTCATCAGAGTGGCTCAATGCAGGAAAACCATATATTACCAAGAATAGCGTTGAGAGCAGGAACGGTGTTTATGGTAATGAGGCTTCCAAATTTAGAAAATACAGATCGCCGGGTGAGTTTCTGAAGGATTATGAAAAAAAGATCCGACAGGACTATCCAAGATGCGCCAGAAACCACGACAATATATGGGGATATTTCGCAGGGCTTTATGACGGAAGAATTGGTAAATGGGCGACTGACCACAAATATTACGAAAAACTGACTGTTAAGGCAATAAAACTTGCACCTGAAATCTACAGCTCCAAATGGAAACACAAACTTATAAAAGATTTTAAAGTCGCTGCAAGAAGAAATTCTCTTGAGAACTGGCAGAAGGACATTATTCGCAGCGAGCTAAAAAAAGCCAACGTACTGTAGAAAGACTTTTCCCCAGATACTGTTATCAAAATCTGAAATAAATAAAGCAGGTGTATAAGATGATACGCGGGATTGGAATAGACGTATGTGATATCTCCCGAATGCGTAAAGCTGTTTCCAAAGAAGGATTTTGCAAGCGTGTCTTTTCCAAAGAGGAGATAGCTTATGCGGAATCAAACGCGGATCCGGCTGCTCATTACGCCTCAGCATTCGCTGCGCGCGAGGCCTTATCCAAAGCAACCGGATGGGGAATAGCCGGACTTGGCATTAATTCCTGTTCGATAGAACGAACTGCGTCCGGACCAAGGTTTATATTTGACGAAAACACACTTTCAAAGTTCTCAAATGAGGGTATAGACAATATTTTCCTTTCGATCTCGCATGAAGCGGGGATCGCTGTTGCAGTAGTTATCCTGGAGAAAAACCAATGATGAGGTACTATTTTCCTGAAGACATCAGACAGGCAGATACTCTTGCAATAAAGAATTATGGCAAGGCTTCGCTCGAACTTATGGAAAACGCAGGAACTAACGCTGCCAGTGAGACATTAAAGAGGTGTCCGGATTCACAAAGTTTCCTTATTTTTGCAGGTCCGGGAAACAACGGCGGTGACGGCTTCGTAGCAGCAAGGTTTTTTTTGAAAAAAGGACTGAAGGTGACAATGATATTGTCATCTGACTTAGAGACATACAAGGGCGATGCCAAAATAAACCTTGAGGCCCTTATCAATTTAAATGATCCAAACTGCACGATAAAATACTCCAAAAATCTTACAGACAGAGAGATCAGCAAAGAGGCAAACGATGCTGACTGCCTGATCGATTCACTTCTCGGAACTGGATCCAAAGGCGCCCCCAGGGGAGAAGTTGAACGTCTTATAAGGCACTCTAACAGCAATAGGGCAGTTGTAGCCTTTGATATTCCAAGTGGCATAGACCCTTTATCTGGCAATATTTATGATCCTTGCGTCAAGGCTGATCTTACGGTCACCTTCCTTGCAGCAAAAAGAGGGATGTGTTTTTTCCCGGCGTATGATATGTGCGGAACAGTTGTGGTCGCTGACATCGGTATATCTCCTGACAAGGTCCTTGATGACAATAAGAGTATCCTATCATTCGGGAGGGAAGACATTCCAAAACTGCTACCTAAGATCCCAAAAGACATACATAAGGGTAAAAAGGGAGGCTTGCTGGTAGTCGGAGGAAGCATCAACTACAGGGGAGCGCCTTTGCTTGCCGGTCTTGGTGCCTTGCGTTCTGGTGCGGGCCTGATCGTCCTTGCTATTCCTGATTTCATGGTAGACAGTGCATCTCTCTTCCTGCCCGAAGCCATTTTCGTACCGCTGAGGACAAGGGGAGATGCTGTGTTGCCTGAGAGCCTTGCGGAAGCTATAGCACCGTGGGAAAAGAGATGCGATGCGGCTGCTGTTGGTCCGGGTCTGGGAAGGAATGAAGGTTCCGGATCTATAATTGACTGGTTCTGGAACAAATGGGAAAAGCCGCTCCTTGTTGACGGAGATGGACTGCACTTTTTTTCTTTTGATAAATACAAGCCTGCTTTCAGAGCCAATGCTGTTATAACTCCTCACGTCGGTGAAGCCGCAAATTTGCTTGGAGCAACACCGGAAGATATTAACAATGACAGGATCGGTGCTGCGGTTTCAATGTCGTGTGCAGCCGGAACAATACTGCTGAAGGGCATGGATACTGTTGTATATTCAAAAGGAAAGAGCATAACGATCATTAAGGGAGGTTCCCCATCTCTTGCTGTACCGGGATCAGGAGATGTGCTCAGCGGCTCTGTGGGCGCATTGATGGCATGCGGGATGCCGATATACGATGCTGTGGTAACAGGAGCTGCCGCACATGCCGCTGCGGGGTCATTTATTGAGAAAAGATCAGGGATCCGAGGAACACTGGCGAGAGAGATAGCAGATGCACTGCCTTTCACACTCAACTAGAAAACTGCAAATAGTTACCTTTTCTGAAGATGAGACATGCTCCTTTGGAATGTCTATAGGAAAACATTCTTTCCCCGGGCTTACTATACTTTTGCATGGCGGACTAGGCATGGGGAAGACCCTTCTTACACAGGGAATAGGCAAAGCTCTGGGCTGCGGGAAGATAAAGAGCCCTACTTTCATACTCATCGCGGAACATGAAGGGGAGATCCCCCTGATACACGCTGACCTCTACAGGCTGGATTCACATGTTGAGGCAGATGCGCTTGATTTCGAAAATTACATCGATAACGGCTGCGTTCTTGTGGTGGAGTGGGCTGAAAGATGGCACACACCACCTTTAAAAGATACTATTGACATCGTGATAAACCAATACGGCGATGATGATAATTCAAGGGTCATCACGGTAAGGGCCTTGGGAAAAACTGCGGAAGATCTGCTGGTAGGTCTTTCGGACGATATCCTGGGATCGGCCTGCGAAAAAGAGGGGAATTATGAAGGTACTGGGAATAGACTGCACAACTAAATTCACAAACATCGGGATCGCCTCTGAAGGAGCCCTCCTTTCCGAAATAAGCCTTGAACTCGGACGGCAGCAATCTTCGCGCCTTCCGCTTATTGTAGAAGAGATGCTTACTGATCTTTCAATTGATATTTCAGAGCTGGATCTTATCGCAGCGGCAAATGGCCCGGGGTATTACACCGGTATCAGGACGGGAATCGCATATTCCGCAGCACTTGCTAAAGCGCTTGGAATAAGGATACTCCCGGTATCCTCACTTGATGTCTTCGTCCACGATCTAAGGACTATGGGGATCCCTCTGGCTCCGGTTATAAAAGCCAGACAGAACTGCATTTACTGCGCTCTCTATTTTTCTGATGGAAGTGAACTAAAGCCATTTGTATACCCAAAGTTTTGCACTGCTGCAGAATTTGCTGATTTCCTTTGCCTTTACCCTGATGCCATGCTGGTAGGCAAAGACGTGAACTTATTCAATGAATTTTCAGCCTTGCCTAACAATGTTTTGCCAAGAACTGTCGGAAGACCGGGTCAAACTGCATTGATGGGAGAATATTACAAAGAACTTTCAATTTCACCTGATACGATACAGGGTGCCTATCTTCGTGAACCGGATATAGGTCCAACTTCATATTTATGAGCACTATTGTCAGAATATAAAGAATTTAATCTTTTCCTTGAATAAATGTGAAATGTTTGTCATAATACCCAAGGTTATGCCAATCGATACTATTAATGGTTGACAAACAAATACTGATTAGATGCGGGGAAGGAAGGTGGGTTTTTTGGCGAAGAAGTTCGACATCGATGTCTTTAACAAATGGTGCAAAGGATGTGGTCTCTGTATCGCTATATGCCCTAAGAAAGTTCTTGAACTAAACGAACAGGTTAAGTCTGTGCCTGTACGTCCTGACGATTGCATTGGCTGCCACCAGTGCGATAACGTCTGCCCTGATATGGCAATAACAGTTAAGGAGCGTGACTAAATATGGCTCAGGTTGAATTCTGGCAGGGCAATAAAGCTATCGCCATGGGTGCAATTGCCGCCGGATGCAGATTTTTTGGCGGTTATCCGATAACCCCTTCAACAGAGATCATGGAAGTTATGTCTGAAGAGCTTCCGGTACTAGGCGGGAAGTTCGTTCAGATGGAAGATGAGATCGGCGGTATCGCAGCAACAATAGGCGCTTCAATAGCCGGACTTAAATCTATGACAGGAAGCTCAGGCCCTGGTATTTCACTGAAGCAGGAGCTGCTGGGCTATGCATATATAGCAGAAATTCCTATGGTCCTTGCTGACGTACAGCGCGGAGGTCCCTCGACAGGTCTTCCCACAAAAGTTTCACAGGCCGACGTAATGCAGGCCAAGTGGGGAACACACGGTGACCATGGAACGATAGCCTATGCCCCCTCTTCGATCCAGGAATGCTATGAGATCACAGTTAAAGCTTTCAATATGGCGGAGCGTTTCCGTCAGCCGGTCCTTGTAATGGCTGACGAGATCATCGGCCACATGCGCGAAAAGATCGTCATCCCCGAACCCGGCTCATTTGAGATCGTAAACCGCAAAAAGCCGACCGTATGCCCGGAAGAATTTATTCCCTACAAGGCAGACGATGACGATGTCCCTCCGATGGCTGCATTCGGTGACGGATATCGCTGGCATGTTACAGGTCTTACCAGTAACGACTGGGGATTCCCGACAAACGAAGCTGACGAGATCGACAAGAAGGCAAACCGCATAATCCGCAAGGTAGACCGTTTCCGTGACGACATCGTGGAATTCAAGGAAGAGAGCATGGATGACGCAGAAGTCGTAGTAGTTTCCTACGGCAGCGTTTCACGCTCAGCACTCCGTGCGATCCGCGAACTTCGTCTTGAGGGCGTCAAAGTTGGACATTTCCGTCCTATTACACTCTGGCCCTTCCCTGACAAAGAGATCGCAGAGCTCTCAAAGAGAGTTAAACATATAATCGTACCCGAACTCAACGCTGGACAGATGGTGAACGAAGTAGAGAGAGCAGTCGCAGGCAGATGCGAAGTACATCGCAAGAACCTCATCAACGGCGAACTTTACAAACCAGATCAGATCATGTCCTTCATCAAGGAGGTGGCGTAATTATGCCCCGCGAAGATGTAAAAAAACTCCTACGTTCCAAATTTATGCCACACATCTGGTGCCCCGGATGCGGACATGGAATAATCATGCACGCAATACTCCGCGCCCTTGCAGACCTTAAGATCCCCCAGGATCAAATATGCATTTCTTCAGGTATCGGATGCTCTAGCCGTATGCCCGGATACATCGACGCATGCACACTCCACACGGCGCACGGACGTTCGCTCGCCTTTGCGACAGGAGTTAAGATGGCAAATCCCGCTCTCACCATCGTCAACGTAATGGGAGACGGTGACGGAACCGCTATCGGAGGAAACCACTTTATCCACGCATGCCGCCGCAACATAGGCATCACTGCTGTAGTAATGAACAACAATATCTACGGTATGACCGGCGGACAGGCTTCCCCGACAACACCTGAAGGCGCATTTGCATCAACAGCTCCTTACGGTGCAATCGACCCGACATTCGACATCTGCAAACTGGCTGAAGGCGCAGGAGCCACATTCGTTGCACGTGCAACAGTTGCTCAGCCCGCAATGTGCGAGCAGATACTCAAAAAGGCCATCCTGCACCAGAAGAAGGGTTTTGCAGTAGTCGAACTCGTCTCTTTCTGCCACACTCAATTTGGCCGTAAGAACAAGCGCAGCCGTCCGATGGACAATATCAATTACCTTAAAGACAACTCTGTCATGAAGGCCAAGGCCGACACAATGACTGCTGAAGAACTTAAGGGCAAGATCATTATTGGCGAATTCGTCAATATTGAAGATGCCCGTGAATACACTAAGCGCTACGATGAAATCATCGCCCGCGCTCAGAAGGCATAGGGGGTAACGGATCATGAGCGAACGTTTTGAAATTCGCGTTGCTGGATCCGGCGGACAGGGAGTCATCCTCGCCGCAGTGATCCTGGGTGAGGCTGCCGCACTTAATACAGAGGGCCTCAATTCTGTTCAGAGTCAGGCATACGGCCCAGAAGCCCGCGGTGGAGCTTCTAAGTCAGAAGTCGTATATGACCGCGCTGAGATAGACTACCCGAAGGCAGCACATCCCAACCTTCAGGTCATCCTTACTCAGAAGGCATGTGACCAGTACAGCCACGACACAGCAAAGGGCGCAACCGTCATCCTTGACGATTTCTTTGTAACAGAGCCCCCCAAGCTTGATGCCGATGTATACCTTCTCCCAATAGTAAGAACAGCAAGAGAGAAGCTCGGCCGTGAGCTCGTAGTCAACATGGTGGCACTTGGCACAGCTGCGAAGGTCCTTGAAGTTAAGAACCTGACAAAGCCCGAAGCGATCAAAAAAGCTATTCTTGCAAGAGTCCCCAAGGGCACAGAAGAACTCAACGAAAAGGCCTTTGAATACGGATATCAAATGATGGACGAGGCAATGGCTGCAAGGAAGTAGAAGCAATCTGATATAATCTGTCAGAGGGGGCGGGGAGATTTCCCTGCCCCTTTTTCTATACGGCCTTTTTGGAGGGAGAACATGCTTCAGGGAGAAATAAAGAAGTTTAAAATTACAGATATAAACAACGAAGGGGAGGGCATAGTCAGGCTCGGGGATGAACGCTTCGTTGTCTTTGTTCCCGATGCGCTTCCTGAAGAAGAGGTCACATGCCGTATAGTCCAGGCAAAGAAGAATTACGCGACGGCAAAAGTCATCGAGAGGCATAATGACTCATCGATAAGAATAAAGCCGCTTTGCCCGGTTTACGGAAAGTGCGGAGGATGTCAGCTCCAGCACATAGATTACACGTCACAGCTCAAGCTTAAGACAAAAACTGTCTTCGACGCTATCAAAAGGATCGGGGGAGTACCGGATCCTTCAATTAATAATTGCATTCCCTCGCCATCCCAGTGGGGCTACAGAAACAAGGCCTCCCTACCGGTACAGAGTGATCGCAGGGAAAAGTTTCTTGCCGGCTTCTATAAAAACCGAAGCCACGATATTGTTCCGTTTACAGGCTGTCCTGTCCTGCTTCCAAAACTGGAATCAAACGTAATCTCACTTATCAAGGACTTGAAAGAGGCGGGGCTTGAGGGATGGAACGATAAGAGTAACCATCTTATGGGTTTTATAAGACACCTGGTGTTTCGGACTGCAAAATTTACAGATCACAGCTTATGCGGAGTTGTTGCGGGCAGATCTGCTGACAGGGATGAGGCGCGGCAGCTTAAAAATATAGCTGCCGGACATTCAGATGATCTCAGGGGCATGGTCTTCAACAAAAACTTCTCAAAAGGCAACTTCATCTGGGGAGATGAGTTCTCTTCCATCTATGGCGAGACAGTTATGCAGGAAGTGCTTGGAAAGTACAGATTCAACTTCGAAATATCCTCCTTCTTCCAGATCAATTCAGAGCAGGCTCATGCGCTTTACAAATACGCTTCAACGATGGCGGCAGGGGGATCTCCCAAAAATATCCTTGAACTGTATTCCGGAGCCGGAACTCTGACTGCATTCCTCTCTGATAAAGCAAAACACGTAACAGCAGTGGAGGAGTGGCCCCAGGCTTCGAAATACCTCAAGATCAACGCGGAACTCAACGGACTTGACAACATCACGGGACATTCCGGGTCAGCCGAAGATATTTCAGAGGCTCTTTCAGACGAAAAATTCGATACCGTGGTGCTTGATCCTCCAAGGACAGGATGCGATCCCAGAGTAATTGCCTCAATAATAAAGATATCACCGCAAAAAATAGTCTACGTCTCATGCGGCCCCGCAACACTGGCCCGTGATATAAAGAGCCTGATATCAAACGGCTACGCTATCAAAACCATCCAGCCTTTCGACATGTTCCCCCAAACAGGACATGTGGAGACGGTCGTATTGATGTCACGTACATCTGGGGATAAGTAAAAGCATCAAACACTATATATTGTGATTTTGCAACTCTAAAAGCAAATAATAGCCTACTTAGCATTCGCGCTACAACCTTTATAATTAGGCTATATTTGAACAAAGAGTGAAAAGATGGATTCAAAGATTTGGTATATCACAGCAAAGAATGACCGATTGGAAAAGAACGTCGGAATCTATTGTAGAGTGAGCACAAGTGAAAGAGATCAATTAAATAGTTTATCTGCACAGATATCAACATTAACGAGAGCAATTTCACACGTGAGCCAATGGAAACTTAGCGATACATATCATTGATATGCATCAGATAAAGGAGATTCACCGCGCCGAGAATTTGAACGTATGATTCAGGAATGTGAGGCCCACCGCATTTCTGTTATCCTGACAAAGAGCATCAGTAGATTTGGGCGGGATACGGTTGATACATTAACTGCTTTAAATAGAATGAAAGTTGCAGGTGTGCGAGTGATTTTTGAAGAGGAAAACATCGCTACGGATGATGTTGACAGTAATCTTCTGATTTCTGTAATGGAATCTGTTGCACAATCCGAGAATGAAAGCAGAAGCGAAAATATTCGTATGGGTCTTTCCTTCCGAGCAGCTAATGGAACTTCTGGTTTATATAAGCGAAGGTGTAAGGATATGCCAAGAATGAAGATGGCGAGCTTATCATTAATGAAGAGCAGGCCAAGGTAGTACGTTATATATTCCGCTGGTACCTTGATGGGGCGAGTGTTTTGGGTATCATTAAGAAACTGTCTGAAGCCGGGGTTCCCTCTCCTTCAGGGAAAGAAAAATGGAATAAACGAGCCAAAGAAACGATGCTCGCAAATGAAAAATATACTGGTACAGTTACACTCTTGGACTCAGCAACACAGGAATATCAATACCAAATGAAAGAGTTCCATCCTCCGATAATAACAGAAAGTGAATTTAGGGTGGTGCAGGAAGAAAGAGCCAAAAGGAGTAACGTTGTGACGGACGATGACTGGACTCATCGAAGTAGAAAAAAATATAGTTCAAAGGAAAAAAGAATATCTAACTAGGAGATAAAGATGAAAACAATTGTTTTAAATGCCAGTCCACGAAAAAATTGGAACACAGCTCAATTGCTCAAGTCTGCAATGGCGGGCGCAGAATCTACTGGAGCAGAGGTTGAATATATTAATTTGTATGACTTGATTTTTACAGGCTGCAGAAGCTGTATGCTTTGTAAAAGAAAAGATGTGAAGCGGTGTCACTGCTACTGGAAAGATGACATTTCACCTGTAATAGATAAGGTTTTTTCGTCAGATACACTTCTGATTGGAACACCAATCTATCTGGGCAGGCCGACTAGTCAATATTTTGCTTTCTTAGAACGATTGCATTTTTGTGCTCTGTCCTACGATGACTACAGTAACTATTTTAAAGGAAAAGTCAATGTCGGAATGTTTTTGACAATGAATGCTACGAAAGAGTTCTATGAAAAATTGTATAAGGAACAATTTGAAACATATGCAAATGAACTAAAGGCTTTAAATGGAGAGGTTTGCCTATATCCGGTTTATAACACTCTTCAGGTGAAAGACTATTCAGAATTTGATATGAGCAGTTTTAACGAGGAAGAAAAGAAAAGCGTTCATGAAATGTACTTTCCGACAGATTTGGAAGGTGCATATAAACTGGGAGCTCGATTAAGTCAATAATTTTCAATTGATAAAGCATGTAATGGATATAATAGCCTACTTTTGCGAGACGGTGAATTAGATAATAATTTTTTCACATACTCTAAAATACCAGTAAAATCAATACTTTTAAGCATTTGTAGACTTGTTTCCGAAAAAGCCTGAGTTTCACACGTTGAGACAGTGCTTACGATGGCAAGGTCGTAAAAATCAGATACGGAGCAGAGATGTCAATTATCAATAATAACCTTTTACAAAAATTTGCTTAGTAAATATTTGCTCATTCAAGTACGATCCAAAAGCTCTGACACCCCCAACAGCTTTTTTCAAAATCAGCGGCCTATCAAATTGTGAAAATAACATTAAAAATAAAGAGGCCGCTTTCTTATCTGGCAATTTCCAGATATATTGTTATAATGCTAAATGATATACATTTTAAATAACGAAATAATTTTGCCAATTTGCAGGAAGCAACAAGTTGGATACCAGAGGTATAAGCTGTGCATTTACAGTCCAAGCCTCGCATCAGGAAATTATATAAAAATATATAGGGGGTAAGAAAATGATCAAAGTAGGAAGCAAAGCACCGACATTTACTGCGTCTGCATTTCATCAGGGAAAGTTTACAAAAGTGGATCTGGCTGATTATGCCGGTAAATGGGTAATGCTATGTTTTTATCCGGGTGACTTCACATTTGTCTGAGGCACGGAAGTTTCAGCAGTTGCTGAAAAATTTAGCGAATTTGAAAAGTTAGGCGTCACAGTCCTGTCCATTTCTGTTGATTCACCGTTTGTCCATAAGATATGGAATGATCATGAACTGTCGAAAATGATCAATAAGGATATTCCTTTCCCCATGCTTTCGGACCAAGGCGGTAAAATCGGCACAATGTACGGTGTTTACAATGAAGAAGCTGGCACTGAAACAAGGGGCCGCTTCATCATTGACCCTGATGGGGTTATTCAGGCATTTGAAGTGCTTACTCCGCCTGTCGGCAGAAACGTAAGTGAAGCTTTGCGTCAGATCAAGGCGTACCAGCTTGTTCGTGAGACCAAGGGCAAGAATGTAACGCCCAGTGGCTGGCAGCCGGGTAAAAAGGTTCTCACCCCCGGAATCGGCCTGGTAGGCAATATCTGGAAAGAGTGGAGTGTCAAAGAAGCCTTTGATGACTAAGCAATAAAAATAACTTGGGACGGGCGCGAGCCTGTCCTTTTTTTATGCTTTTATTTACAACCCGAGAGTCATTTCCTCTATAATAATTTCATATGGGACACGCGAAAACGCTAACCACGATTCCAATAGCAGAATAATTTATATTACCGAAGGGTGGATCAGACAATGGAACGAAAAATTAAAAATATGGCAACAGGATTCAGAACTCGGGACGGAGCCGGAGTAGACCTTGTCAGAGTTTTGGGACACGATACCGTAGAAGAATTCGACCCGATCCTTATGCTTGATTCATTTGACAGCACTGATCCCGATCAATATACAGCGGGGTTCCCCATGCATCCGCACAGGGGAATAGAGACTATAACTTATGTCTATCGTGGACAGATCACCCACAGGGACAGCTTGGGTAATGAAGATACTATCGCCCAGGGAGAGGTCCAATGGATGACAGCAGGATCCGGAATTTTGCATGAGGAAAAACTGCCTGCATCCGAGAGATTGCTTGGAGTCCAGTTGTGGCTTAATATGCCGGCAAAAAACAAAATGTCAGCTCCCGCATACAACAGTATCAAGAATTCTCAAATTCAAGAAATTATGTTGGATAATGGAAATTTAAGACTTCTTGCAGGTGAATATGAGGACACAAAAGGGTACGCAAGCAAATATCTCCCGTTGGACTTTTATGATCTGCATCTTGATACCAATGCCTCAGATGTAATAAATACTGATAGGGAACGTTCCGTAATGATATTTACACTTTCAGGGAATGCGTACATAGGGGGAGAACTTGTCAGGGAAAAGACGGCAGTAAAACTTACACCCGGCGACTATGTTGAGATAATGGCAACAGATAAAAATGCCCAGGTCCTGTTTGTCAGTTCGACATTCCTGAATGAACCTGTTGCCTGGGGAGGACCAATAGTAATGAACACTAAGGAAGAATTGAGCAAAGCATTTGAGGAATTGAAAAATGGAACTTTTTTGCAAAAGGTCATCTCCTATTAACATCAATATTTATACTTGAATTTGATCAATCACAGAGGAGGAATTCTGATGTCAAGAAAAGCTTTCACAGCAAAAGATGGAGTCACTGTAGGGCCCTATTCTCATGCAGTAGAATCAGGGGAATTTGTCTTTCTGTCGGGACAGACACCCGTTGATCCATCAACAGGGAAAATGGTGGAAGGCGATATTGCCGCTCAGACAAAGCAGTGCTTTAAAAACCTTTTCAGCGTTTTGGAGTGTGCCGGATTAACGTCAGATGATGTAGTAAAGGTCAATGTGTTTTTAACAAGCATGAGTTATTTCCAGGAGATGAACTCCGTATACGCAGAGCATTTTTCTGCCCCTTATCCTGCAAGAACTACGGTCGCAGTAGTCGAACTGCCTCTTGGCGCGTCTATAGAAATTGAATTGACAGCAAGAAAACAGAAAGCCCGGTAACATGACTCGCTACGTACACACCAATATCATAGCCAAAGATGCTGAAAAGCTGATAGCTTTTTATAAGAAAGTATTCGGCTGCAGAAGCATAGGTGAAAAAAGAGATCTTACGGGTGCATGGCTTGATAAAGTCACCGGACTTGAAAATGCCCATATCATCGGGGAACATCTGGTTCTGCCTGGATATGACGAGGACCATCCAACACTGGAAATTTTCTCCTACGACAGCATGGAAGGCGAACTTACCCATAAGATCAACCAGTACGGTATCGCACACCTCGCTTTTGAAGTGGACAGTGTAGTTGATACTCTTGATAAACTGCTTCAGAACGGAGGCAGTATGGTTGGCGAAATCGTTAACGCTGATTATCCGAACGGACGCAAAGCAACCTTTATCTATGCGGCTGACATTGAGGGAAACATAATTGAACTTCAAAGCTGGAGCTGAAATATATCCTGACTATAAGTAATGCTAAAAGATGCTAATGCAATCTATACAACAGCTGGCTTGGGGTATCTTGAGCGACTGCTGAAGTTTCCGTTTGTGATATGTCTGATGTTGATGAATACTATAGTAATTTGGGGTACAGACGTGAAGGATCTGTATTCGAAGTGATGGACCCCGATTAAAATTGAAAGTGGTGGCCTGTTAATGGCACAAAAAATACCATCGGAGTGTGAGCTAAAGTCATTGATAGGAGCAAATAGGTTCAAGGCTTGGACTGAGCTGTGTACCATGATCGATACGCGGTATGAAATGGACCGAACGTGGGGCAGCGGAGGAAAGGCATGGCATTATGAGTACAAATACCGCCGCGGGGGAAAGACCCTTTGTGCTCTATATGCAAAGCCTGACGTCAGCGCTCTGATGATGATCTTCGGAAAAGAGGAAAGAGATAAGATCGAAGCCGGGAAGGAAAATTTTTCGAAGAGAGTCATGCAGGTCTATGACGACGCAAAGACTTATCATGACGGCAAATGGGTCATGTTTGAATTTGAGGACTCATCGATCTTTGAAGATCTGCTGAAACTCTTGGGAATCAAGAGGAAACCGAACAGGAAGTTGACATGAACTTAATCAGGACCAGCCTTATAGGAAGAAAAATTAGGATCTTGAAAATGAGTACAAAGCTATGGGTCTGTTTTTGAATTTTCACACCGCAGTAACAGTGGCAAATTGTACGAAAAATTTTTCCTTATCCCGCATGAACTATTGTCGGAATGGTCGAATTTCCTCTTGGCGCTTCGATAGAAATAGAATTATCGGCAAGAAAAGATACAGCACGGTAACATTACCCTGTACGTTTACACTAGATCAACAAAAGTCAATCTAAGGCATACAGAAGATCTTGACCGAGACTGATTATTAGATTTATAATATGACTCAAGTCAAATAATTGGAGTGTATAATATGGCCCGACCGCCACAAGATCCACAAATTAGAATAAATGAGATTTTAGATGCTGCAGAGGCACTGTTTTATGAGCGTGGTTATCAGCCTACGCTGATAAGTGATATCGTAAAAAAAATCGGGGTGGCTCAAGGCACATTCTATTACTATTTTTCTTCCAAGGAAGAACTTGTTGAGGCTCTCATCAATAGACATTTATCGAAATTTCGGACAGCTATTGATGCGGTAGCAAACTCTACAGTCATTTCTCTGCCTCGAAAAATCGAGTTAATGGCAAATATTTTGCCTGCTACAATTCAGGGAAAACAAGGATTATTATTGGAATTCCTTTACAATGATCAATATCTTCATCTTATGGATAAAGTATTTCGACAGGCAAAAAAATTACTTGCTCCATATTTATTAAGTGTTATTAAAGAAGGACAAAGAAAGCAAATTTTCTCCGTCCCTCATCCCAAAGCCGTTTCTAACTCAATCATGTCCATTATTCAATGCTATGTTGAAGCCATATATGAAAAAGAGGCGGCTGATATTTTAGAATACCAAAAAAAGTTTGCAAAGCGGCTTATTGAAAATGCACTGGGATTGCCCGAAGGGGAGTTACATATACCGGTGTAGTTCGACGAGATCATATTAAGCTCAACAATGTATGAGCATCTTTTAATCTAATTAATTGACTTGAGTCAAAATAATCAAACCATTCATAACTTTAAAAAATTTTTTTACATCAGAAGGAATAAAAATATGAAAATTATTATATTCTACTCTTCAATTGGACAGGGACACATTAGCGCCGCTTGTTCGATCGAGAAAGAAATTCTAAAAAAGGATCCTTGCGCCATAATTTTGCAAAAAGATATTCGTGAATTTATGGACCCGATAGCAAGAATGCTTAATGAAAAACTTTATTGGTTTGTCGCCCAGAACTTACCTTATTTGTTTGATAATTTGTTTCAGTCCATGCAAAAACGGGGAAAGTGTGTAGGTTCAATAACTTGCTTGCCAAGCGAATATTCAGAACAAAGAGTGCATGAATACCTTTTAGAGGAAGCCCCTGATGCTGTTTTTGCAACACACTACGGTGCAGCCCAAGTACTGGGCAATTTAAGAGAAAAAGCCCTGATGCCAAACATCAAGATCGGTTGGCTTCATACCGATTATTTTGTCGGGTACTTTCCCCGTATATCCAAAATGATCGATCGAACTTTTTTAGCGCATCCTGCACTAAAAACAAGCTGGCTGGAATCAGGCGTGTTCTCTGATTTGGTTGAGACTTCCGGCATGCCGGTAAATGTTAAAGACACTGATTCAGATGTTTCAAAAGAATGCTTAAGCAAAATTGGATTTCAAACATCAATCAAAACAATTGTGCTTGCCAGCGGAAAGGAGGGAATAGGAGATTTTCCTGGAATTATCATAAGCTTGGCTAATGCAACAGAGCAACCGCTGCAAATTATAGCTGTTTGTGGCCGTAATAAAAAACAATTCGAAGCATTGCACCAAATTGAGCAACAGATGCCTAAACATGTTAAATTGGAAATCATGGGATTTATCCCGCAGGCTGACTTGGTTTCGTTCGTTAGTGCATCTGACTTGTTTATAACCAAGGCAGGAGGGTTAGCTCCGTCAGAAGCTTTTGTATTGGGGAAACCAACGATATTATTGAGTGTGATCAGCGGGCACGAAAAAGAAAATGCAGAATTCTTCGCGAGACTCGGGCTAGCTGAAATAAATTCTGCAGTGGAGGAAATTGGCAGCCAGACACAATTACTTCTTAAGGATGCGGCAAAACAGACTTCCATGCTGAAAGCACAGCGAGTATTCCGAGAAAACATGAATATTAGTAAGATAGCGGATTTCCTTCTAAATCCGAAAATTGTGCCGCGGAGCTTAAGTCCGAAATTTGGTTTGGAAAATGGAGATTCAGCACGCAACATTGGAAGTGCGCTGGCACAGTTGGAAAACGACGTGCCTGTTGATTTGGAAATCTTGCTTTCCTACTCTTCGTCAAAAGAAAATGAGCACATTGCCACGGAAAACCCATTTGGGCATATTGCAATTCGGATCGGTGATACCGTATATAGCTCCAACCATCATGCAGATCGGGCAAAAGAAACACTTTTGCTCCAGCATATGAACGTGAAGAATTATTTATTCGGTGTTTATCCTGCATCGGGCAATCAAGAACATACAAGTACATATGGGATGGCATATGGCCGCGATACTTTGGGATTACGTGTTAAAGGAGTTCCCCGGGAAGCTATTCAAAGGATGGATGCAGAGGCGGCAAAGATTGAGGAAGAATTCAGCATGGGAGAGTGTAAGTATGATGCAAAAAAATCAAATTGTGCGGATTATGCTGAAAGAATTCTGGAGGCAAGTGGATATTATGTGGGACAACTTCATGAGTTAAACTTTTTTTATACTATGCCGCTGGATGTTTTTGAAAAAGCACGTGAAACTTTTCAAGCTGTTCCCGGTTTCTGCACCGAATTGGTAGCATATAGACGATTGACAAGTTCTCAATCACCTTACCGCTTCTCGCGGTTTCCACTTTCCCTGGGCCAGCCTGTAAGGTCATTTGCGCATATTATAAACAATAATGCGATCGATCGTCTTGAATCAGAAGTTAAGGCACAACTGACCGGATATTATGGCGATGACCGTATTTTTTTTGAAGAACTGAGCCCCAGCTGGAGGAGTGTGGCGCTTAATAATTTTAATCGTCCGCAAAGACGAACAATGAAAGTCGGAAACGTTCTTGTTTTAGAAGCTCGTCGATTGTTCAAGCAAAAGAAAATCTTTTATATTATAAATTATAAAAAAATAAGGGAGCAACAGGTTAAGCGTGAAGCTAGCCATTTGCTTAACAATTGCTATGATACGGTCAGAATAACGCTTGAGCATGTGGAAAGAATACTCGGTGCCGCGAATACTAAAAAACAGCGCGCGGCATTTGTAAGGCTTACACGGGAATATGGTGAATCTAGTCGCTGGAAACATGCACCCGCTGAGGTAACTAATTTCATTAAAAAAATATCTGAGTTTTATCAAATTCTCGAGCAAGACTGTCAAGATAGAGACTTGAAAAATCTAATTCTTGAGATAAAGACGATATCAAGGAACCTGGAAAATCGTGTAAAACGTTTATTTGGGATTGATTCTAGTGATTTGTCAGTAAAAAGTTCCAAGAATCAACTGAAGCGATAAGTCTAGATTGTGGATTGGCTGGCATTGCCGGAAGAGAAACATGTTACAGAATTTTACATGTACTTTCTTGTATTTTTGGAATGCCTGTCTCATAAGAAATCGAACTCCTTTCTGCTGGAGTCTTTGGTAAATCACAGAAACTTAAGCTTCACAAGGCGATCTTGCCGCCGGCATAAGGTTACTATTAGAAGATAAAATATTTTATATCAGATCAATTCGAGGTCTTATAATTCATCAAAGCAAGGCGGGGACAGTCTACAGTACTTAAATAGTTTATCAGTACAGACTTGCTTGCAAAACATTACTTTTCTTTCTCTTTATACCCAAAAGTGCTGTACAACTCTCATTTAATGTGATAATCTTTGCAAATTTTAAGGGGCAATAATTTATGCACCCCAAAAATTTATATTTTTGGAGCGCATTTCATCCTCTCTTAGTCATCATGCATGAAGAGGATAAACTTTGTACGAAGACGATAAAAGACAGCCAATAATTTATCAGTTGCCTTATTTGCATAGGAAAGTGAGGTTAAGATCGATGTCAAAGAAAATAATTTTCACCGGGATCGCTACGGCGCTTATTACGCCTTTTAAAGGACAGGGGATTGACTTCGATAAATTTGGCCGTCTGATCGACTGGCAGATAGAAGAAGGCATCGACGCCCTTTTAGTATGTGGCACAACAGGAGAATGCTCAACAATGTCGGATCAGGAGCATAGGAGTGTCATTGAGTTTGCTGTCGACCGTGTCAACGGCAGGGTGCCTCTGATAGCAGGGTCCGGAAGCAACGATACAGCCTATGCCATTTCACTGACTCACTTTGCCGGCGAGGTCGGAGCTGACGCATCCCTTTCGGTGACCCCTTATTACAACAAGACAACACAGAAGGGGATTGTCCGTCACTTCAGCGCAATTGCTGACGCAAGCTCCATTCCTCTCATTGTTTACAACGTACCATCAAGGACCGGAACCGCGATCGAACCGGAGACATATGCTGAGCTTGCTAAACATGAGCGTATCGTTGCAATAAAGGAAGCAAACAGCAATATAGACAAGATCGTAGATACAATGTCCAGGCTAAAAGGCGGGCTGACACTCTATTCCGGAAATGACGGAGAGATAGTGCCTCTGATGGCAGTTGGAGCAATGGGCTGCATATCTGTCCTTTCCAATATCCTTCCGGCACAGACGGGGGAGATATGCAAGAAGTTCTTTGCCGGTGACATAAAGGGAGCCGCAGCCCTACAGTTCCGTTACCGGCCTCTCATAGACGCGATCTTCAGCGAAGTCAACCCTATACCTGTCAAGGCAGCTATGACGGCTATGGGATTCTGCGAACCTGATATCCGCATGCCTCTTACGGAAATGGACGAGGTCAAGTTCAATAGAATGATAGATCTCATGAGAGCAGAGGGGATATCAGCATGATGAGGGTAATTGTAAACGGATCAAACGGAAGGATGGGCAGCGAGATCGTGTCCATGATACAAAAAGAGTCTGCAGACCTTGACGCCACACTTGCGGCGGCAGTTGATGTAACAGGAAGCTGCCAGGGCGTTTTCTCCTCATTGGCAGAATACACCGGCCCTGCAGACGTTATTATTGATTTTACATTTCACACGACTGCTGAAGCATTGACTGAATATGCCATCACCCGCTGTTTGCCACTGGTCATAGCAACGACCGGACACACGCAGGAAGAGCTTGCAGTTATCCGAAAAGCTGCATTAAAGATCCCATTGTTCCAGACATCCAACATGTCCATCGGCGTGGCGATGCTGGTTGAATTTGCAAAAAAAGCGGCAAGTGTTTTTCCTAAAGCAGATATTGAGATAGTCGAAAAACATCACAACCGCAAGAAGGATGCCCCCAGCGGCACGGCCATGACAATCGCCGACGCGCTCACATCCGTCAGACCCGGTGCTGTCATCAAATGCGGCCGCAGCGGCTTTGAGACGAGAAACCCTGACGATATAACCATACACTCTCTGCGTATGGGTGATATCGTCGGAGATCATGAAGTCTACATAACCACAGATTCACAACAGCTTGTTTTAAGACACGAGGCATTCAGCCGTACTCTCTTTGCAGAGGGAGCTATCTGCGCAGCAAAGTTCCTGCAGGGAAAACCTGCAGGATATTACAGAATGGAGGACATGATAAGATGACAGAACCAATTCGCGTAGCTATCGCAGGTTACGGCAACCTTGGCAAGGGCACCGAATCAGCCATCATGCAAAATGAGGACATGGAGCTGGTCGCAGTAGTCACTCGGAGAGACCCTTCCTCACTTAAACTCATGACAGAAAACGCGGCTGTCATAGCTATGTCCGATATAGAGACGCTTAAGGACAGGATCGATGTAATGATAATATGCTGCGGGAGCGCAACTGACCTGCCTGAGATGTCACCAAAACTTGCCGGCATGTTCAATATAATAGACAGCTTCGATACCCATCAGAACATACCGAAGTATTTCGAGGCAGTTGACAATTCTGCCAAAGCAGGAGGACATATTGCTCTCATCTCCGCTGGATGGGATCCGGGATATTTTTCCCTTATGCGTCTTTACGCCCTTTCTGTGCTGCCTGAGGGGCACGGATACACCTTCTGGGGACCCGGGGTAAGCCAGGGACACTCAGATGCGATCCGCAGGATCCCCGGAGTGGTCAGTGCGACCCAATATACCGTCCCGGTGGAATGCAATGTCGAGGCAGTCCGTAATGGAGAATGTCCCAGCCTGACAGCGCGCGAAAAACATACAAGAGAATGTTATGTAGTGGTGGAAGAAGGCGCAGACAAAGACAGCATAGAAAAAAAGATTAAAAACATGCCAAACTATTTTGCCGATTACGACACCACCGTGACATTCATCTCAACTGAAGAGATGCAGTCAGAACACTGCACACTTCCTCACGGAGGGTTTGTGATCCGGACCGGCCGGACAGGAGTCAACAGAGAGAATAAACATACCATAGAGTTCCGACTGGCGCTGGAATCAAACCCTGAATTCACTTCCAGCTTCCTGGTCGCATGTGCCAGAGCGGTACACAGGCTTAGCAGCAGGGGTGAGATCGGATGCCGCACAGTCTTTGACCTTCCTCCGGCATTATTGTCTCCGCTTTCCCCGGAGCAGCTCAGATCTACCATACTTTAACCGGAGGCCCTGCTTGATAAATTGATTTAAAAGCGACAGCCTCAGCATCAATATGAATGATCGTTAAATAAGACCGCCGGCAAGTCTTTATGACAAGAGACCGGGGGTCTTATTTATCTGCCTAAAACTAGCTTTATGCTGCTGGAAATTTGTAATTCTTGATACTGTGAGTTAACATCTAGATAGTAAGCGAACCTATCCAAGATACATAATGGGGGGAAATATAAATGAATATAATTGCCTTCAATGGAAGCCCCAGAAAGAGCTGGAACACCGCCACGCTTTTAAACAAAGCCCTCGAGGGCGCGACTTCTGCGGGAGCAGAGACCGAACTGATCCATCTTTATGACTTGATCATCAGAGAAGAAAGAAAAGATGACTACCTGAGCGTCTATAGAGTCGTAAAGGCTGCATTCGGAGGCACGGAGTACACAAGCGGAGATGAACAGGATCTCGTGGTCAGACTCAGAGGCAGCAGCTCTTTTTTACCGGAACTCTCCATTGTTGCTGAGTTTAACGGAGAGACCATAGGACACATAATGTTCACAGAGGCTGTGATCAGAGAAGGTGATAAAAATCATCAGACTTTGACCCTCGGCCCCGTCTCAGTATTGCCTGAATATCAGAAAAAGGGCATAGGAAGCAGGCTGATAGAGGAGGGGCATGATGCGGCCCGACGCCTTGGATACAGATCAGCCCTGCTTGTCGGCCATCCGGAATATTATCCCCGTTTCGGATACAGGCCAGCTGAAGTTTTTGGGATCAAGACCTACCTTGAACTCCCTTCTCGTGTCTTCATGGCTTGTGAACTGATCAAGAACGGCCTTGAAGGTGTCTCAGGAACAGTCAATTTTGCCCCTGAATTCAACCTGTGACCTCTCTTTTATATTTTTCCTTTTTCTTTCCTCAGAGGCGTGACATTGTCACAGACGTAAAACACCCTTGATGAAATAATGCGTCATAAGAAGTAATTTATCAAAGGGGGAAATTTATAAATGAAGAAGACAGATCTGCTGGTAATTGGCGGAAGCGCAGGCGGCATCCTGAGCGCAACTATGGCACGTAAGGCATACGGCGATATCAACATCACAGTTATCAGGGATACAGACGCTGTAATGGTGCCCTGCGGTATCCCATACATTTACGGTACTCTTCACTGCACAAGCAAAAATGTCATCCCTGACAAGATGCTGGCAGACGCCAAAATCAACCTTGTAGTTGAGACAGTTGTGAAGATAGATAAGGACAACAAAACAGTAACCACAAAAAATAATGACACGTACGGTTATAAGAAACTTGTTATCGCAACAGGCTCACTTCCCATCATCCCTACATTTATTCCTGGACATGAACTCGAAAATGTATTTCCGATTTACAAGAACCAGGATTATCTGAACACTATCCTGGAGAAGCTGGAGACAGTAGATAATGTTGCTGTTATCGGCGGCGGATTCATAGGAGTGGAGTTTGCTGAACAGATAAGCATGACAGGTAAAAAGGTGACTTTAGTAGAAATGGCTGACGCATGTCTCTGGCAGGCCTTTGACAAGAGTTATACGGATGACATAGAGATGATGATGAAGGAAAAAGGCATCAATGTCCTCACCAATACAAAAGTCAAAAAAATAATCGGTGATAAAAAGGCCGAAGCGATTGAACTTGATAACGGTGACAAGATCCCTGTGGAACTAGTAATTCTTGGACTTGGGGTAAGACCAAACGGCCTGCTTGCGAAAGAAGCGGGGCTTGATGTCAACGCGAAGGGCGCGATCATCGTTGACCAGTACACCAGAACCAGCGACCCCGACATTTTTGCTGTAGGAGACTGTGCTGAGAAGAAGTGTTTCTTCACAAACAAGGATGTTCCAGTCCTTCTAGCTTCAACTGCGGCAATGGAAGCAAAGATCGCAGGAAGCAATGCATTCCAGCTCAGGCTTATCAGAGCCAACAAAGGTACGATCAGCGCGTTTTCTACGCAGATCTTCGGCAAGACATTCGCCGCTGCCGGATTGACAGAGGCGAGGGCCAGACAGGAAGGCTTTACGATCAATCTCGGAGAGTTCACGACAATGGACCGTCATCCCGGATCCCTCCCGGGAACAAGCACTATACAGATCAAACTTATCTTCTCCAAGTGCTCGGGAGTCATTCTCGGAGCTCAGATATCAGGCGGAGACAGTGTCGGCGAGATGATCAACATACTCAGCCTGGCGATACAGAAGGGACTAACTGCGACAGAACTCAACACTTTCCAGGTAGCGACGCATCCGCTTCTATCGGCATCGCCGATCGCATATCCTATCAACGCTGCCTCAATGAACGCCATCGCCCAGAACTGCAGACATCTAAACGAAGGCCTGGTAATCTAAATCGTTATAACGATGTATCAATGATCCAGATCTATGCAGCCCCGCACCCCAAGGCTGCATTTTTAAGCATTTTTAACATTCACAGGATTCAATATGATGTTACGATATTAAAATAAATGAATTAAGAAAAAGAGGAGATGACGAGATGATCGAACAGGTATTCAAGATCGCGGGCGGCGACAGCAAAGTAGTTGAAAAGGTCATACAGGACGAAAACGTACACTACATGCATATGATCTTCAACAAGAATGAGGGCGCTCCTGAACATTTTTCAAATTCAAACGTCTATATGACTGTTGTGAGAGGTAATCTTTCAATAACATTAAATGAACAGGACATGCATGAATACCCTGCGTCAAGCGTACTGAAGATCCCCATGGGCATAAAGATGAACTTCAAGAACTTGCATGACGAAACGTTGGAATTAATCGTCGTAAAGGCACCTGCTCCAAAATAGATATCTTAAAAGTTACCATAATTATAAAAACGGGAAGACATCACCAGATGTCTTCCCGTTTTTATATGAAATAATAAAACAGTTATTGACATATGTCATAAACGCTATATAATTAAGTAGTAAATGACATATGTCAATAACAAAAGAGGGATGATCATGCCAAGAGGAGACGGTACAGGCCCAACGGGACGCGGTCCTATGAGCGGAAGAGGTATGGGTTTTTGTGTCAGGACATTTGAAACAGGAGAGACCTCTTACATCGGAGGAGGCATAAGAAGGGGCTTCAGACGATGGTTTGGAAGAGGATGTGCAGTAATGAATGCATCTACTGAGAATAAAAAAGAATTTCTTGAAGACGAGAAGAATTTTCTGCAAAAACGCCTGGAATCACTTGAAAAAGAACTTGAAAAGATGAATTAGATGAACAGGGAAAGAATGTCATTCTTTCCCTGTTCAAAAAGGAGAGGCTCATATGCCAAGACCGGTGAAATGGAGAAAAGTCTGCTGTATGCCTGAAAGCAATCAGTTCGGACCGCTCAATATGGAGGCTGAGTCCAGGGAATCTGTAAACATGACTATCGATGAGTACGAGACCATAAGGCTTATCGACCTCGAACAGTTTACACAGGAAGAGTGTGCAGCACACATGAACGTTGCAAGGACTACTGTGCAGGGGATCTACAACGAAGCCAGAAAAAAGCTGGCTGAGTCACTGGTAAACGGAAAGGTACTCTTTATCGAAGGAGGAGAGTACAGGCTTTGTGACGGATCCGAAATCGAATGCGGACATCCGGGATGCCAAAGAAGGAAGCACGGCAATAATTGATCTGATACTTTTTATGACAGGGAGTGGATCAAAATTTATTCCGATAAAGTAATTGAACATCTGATGTCTCCTCAAAACGCAGGAAACATGCCTGATGCTGACGCAGAAGGAAGCGTAGGAGACCCCGAGTGCGGGGATACACTGACATTTTACCTCAAGATATCAGACGGCGTTATAAGCGATATCAGCTATCTGGTATTCGGCTGCTGCGCTGCAATAGCAACATCGAGCGCGACATCAGTTCTTGCCAAAGGCAAAACGATCAAAGGGGCAATGAAGATAACAGAGGATGATGTCGTCAATGCACTTGACGGACTCCCTGAAAGCAAGGTCCACTGCTCGCTCCTTGGGGTCAGTGCCCTTCGGTGCGCCTTAAAAAACTACTGCAGCAAAAATAATATTGAACTGACGGAGGATACAAAATGAAGATAGCGATCCCTGCAGATGACAAAAACATTGATTCTACAGTCTGTCAGTCTTTTGGCAGGACACCATATTTTCTTACCTACGACACAGAAACAGAGACTGTTGAGTTTATTGACAATTCTGCTGCTTCCAGCCAGGGCGGGGCAGGAATAAAGGCTGCCCAGGCAATAGTAGACTCAAAAGTATCCGCAATCCTGACACCCAGATGCGGTCAGAATGCTGCCGAAGTGCTTACCGCAGCCGGTATTTTGATTTATAAAACAGAAAGTTCATCTATAAAAGAAAGTATTGCCGCTTTCAAAGAAAAACGTCTTGGTCTGCTTCAGGAGATCCATGCCGGGTTTCACGGACATGGCGGTTAAGAATTTAAAAATAGCAATATTAAGCGGCAAGGGCGGAACAGGGAAAACACTGCTTTCTGTCAATCTGGCATCAGCTGCGATAGCTTCTGTATACGTTGACTGTGATGTAGAAGAACCAAACGGTCACCTTTTTTTCAAGCCTCAATGGAACATTGAAAAGGAGATATCTGTAAAGATCCCACAGGTCGACCCGCAGAAATGCAACGGATGTAAAAAATGTGTCGAATTCTGCAAGTTCAACGCATTAGCATACATAAACGAAAAACTGAAAATTTTTGATGATGTATGCCACTCCTGCGGAGGATGCCTGCTTGTATGTCCACAGGATGCTCTTACTGAAAGGAAAAAGGCCGTGGGAACACTTTCTGTCGGCGATTCAGAGGGAGTACACGTTCTCTCAGGAATGATGCAAACCGGAATAGCTTCGGGGATTCCAATAATAAAGGAGCTCCTTTATCAATGCGGATCTTACAAAGATGATCGTCCAATATTCATAGACTGCCCTCCGGGAAGCGCCTGTATCGTTATGGAAAGCATAAAAGATGCAGACTACTGTCTTTTGGCTGCTGAACCTACTATATTCGGAAGACATAACCTTGAGATGGTCTGGTCTCTGGTCAAGCTTTTCAAAAAGCCGCATTCTGTCGTTATCAACAAATGTGTTGATCAAAGTGACCCAACAGAGGAGTTCTGCAAGAAAAACGGAATAAAGATCCTGGATAAAATTCCTTTTGACGTTGAACTTGGCACACTTAACTCGAACGGGAAGATAGCAGCAAGAGAAAGCAAAAAATATCGGGATCTTTTCTCTTCCCTGCTTGAAAAAATCTACAGGGAGGTGTCTCATGAAGCAGCTGTTAATTCTGAGCGGTAAGGGCGGCACAGGAAAAACAACTGTTGCCAGTGCTTTCATCAGGCTTTCAGAAGCCAAAGCATACGCTGACTGTGATGTTGACGCACCTAACCTGCATCTGATAACGAAACATTCCAAAACACCATCAAGGAAAGACTATTATGGGATGCCAAAGGCAGAGATCGATCCTGACATTTGCATAAACTGCGGCAAATGCATGGAGAACTGCAGATTTGACGCTATTAGAGTAAATGAAAGATCTCACTTTGTTGATGCCTTTGGATGTGAAGGATGCGGAGTATGCGAATTTGTTTGTCCTGTAAATGCAGTATCGCTTCATCCTTCTGTTGCGGGAGATCTTATGTTTTTTAAGGAAGGCCCTGTAACATTTTCAACGGCCCAGCTGAAAATGGGAAGCGGAACAACGGGAATGCTTGTTTCACAAGTAAAGAAACAGATGAAAGAGGCTTCGGGGGATATTGAGCTGGCTATAGTAGACGGTTCTCCCGGCATAGGGTGCCCTGTAATAGCTTCTCTCAGTGGTGCTGATATGGTTTTGATAGTTGCAGAACCTTCTCTTTCTGGTATAAGCGACATGGAAAGGATAATCAAAACTGCCCGAATATTTGGGGTCATAATTGCAGTCTGTGTGAACAAATCTGACACAAACCCTGACAATGCAAATAGGATAAAGGATTTCTGCAAACTTGGGGGGATACCTTATGCCGGCAGTATTCCTTTTGACTACATGGCGGTCAAGGCTGTTAACAAAGGAATGAGCATAGCTGACATCGATTGCCCTTCCGGAGCGGCAGTTAAGGAAGTGTTCAATAAGACAATGCTGTTGCTATTTGCTGAAGGGAGGCACTCACAAAAGTGATAGTTACGGTTCTTTCAGAAAACACATCAATTTCACCTGAAATAAAAAGTGAGCATGGATTGTCGATCCACGTTAAAACAAAGAGAGAGAGCATCCTCTTTGACACCGGAGCCAGCTCGATCTTTATTGAGAATGCCGAGAAACTCGGTATAGACATACCATCGGTAGACAAAGTTATCCTTTCTCACGGACACTACGACCACGGAGGAGGGTTAGACCCTTTTCTTGAAGTGAATAAAAAAGCATTGGTATATTTAAATAAATTTGCCTTTGGAAATTACTGTTCAGTGAAGGAGGGAAAAGAAAAGTACATAGGACTTGATAAAAAACTGCTTCCACAGGAAAGGTTTGTATTTATTGACGGCGACGCAAAAATAGATGATGAACTTGAGATCTTTTCCGGTGTACGGCAGAAAATTTTGTCTCCTTCATGCAACTCTTCACTTTTTATGAAGGAAGAGGGAAATGAGAAATCAAGAGCTGACGAATTCAAACACGAACAGAATCTCATCATCAGAGAAGAAGGCAACACTGTCCTCCTTTCAGGATGCGCTCACAGCGGTATCGTAAACATACTTGAGCATTATGTAGAAAAGTATGGAGAACTGCCCACGCATGTTATAGGCGGATTCCATCTCTACAGCCATTCTTCGGGAAAAAGCGAAGATCCGATAACTGTCTTTGAAATAGGAAGGTATCTGCTGGATTCAGCTGCAGAATATTACACGGGACACTGCACTGGGGACGAAGCTTACAATATCCTAAAAAGAACAATGGGGCAGATGCTCCACAAAATTTCCGCAGGAAGCGTATTTGAGGTAATTTGACATACGGGATATCGTGTCCCGAAATTAGAAATTACGGAGGAATGAGTAATTATGAAAATCGCAGTCGCAAGTGAAAAAGGTATGGTTACAGGTCATTTCGGACATTGTGAGAACTTTATGATATTCAACACTGAGAATGAAAAGATCATCGGCACAGAAACAGTTCCAAATCCGGGGCACAAGCCCGGATTCCTCCCCAATTTCCTCAATGACATGGGAGTGAATGTGATCATCTCCGGCGGTATGGGCGGAGGAGCGATAGATATCTTCAACCAGCACAACATAGAGGTAATAATTGGAGCGGCAGGATCTTCAGAAGAATCAGCCAAATCATATCTTGCGGGCGAACTTAAATCTACCGGGTCTGTCTGCCATGAGCATGCGCACCACGATGAATGCGGGAACTGAGATATTAGTTTAAATTACCGAAAAACCGCTTGAAAGCGTAACAAATCAAACTATTATGGATCAACAGAAGCCAAGGATGGTCAAGGCTGTAAAGCTGCGATCTTCCTTGGCTGTTTTCATCATAATGAAAATCATATATTTTAAAAATAAATTTAGTTACAAAAAAGAATGCTAATAATACTATATTCAATGCAATGCAGATAATGTAAAATTGATTGTCATTTCCGGGTTTTCTGAATATTCTTTTGCATGAGCACGAGACAGGTCAACTAGCAACATCATGTTTTCAATATTTGTCAGTATTTTCATAATTAATATTTATCATATATTACCGAACATGGGGTGTTGTGCTGTGAGATTCCTGAATCGTAGTTCGATCAAGAGAAATATTATGACAATATACATTACGACGACACTGGTAACTTTTGCCATCGTATACTATGTCCTTTTCTCTAACTGGATCAGCACAGCAGACGGCATCCTTTCAACTATAGCAAAAGATATGAACCAAACTATATATGGGGAGTTCGAAGGATTCGTAAAACTTCCACAATACTTAAACGAAGTTACAGAAAATCAGATCCGAAATGGTGTGTTGGATTTCGACGATGAAACGATCCGTGACAAATTTTTTGTCGGACTTCTAAGTGCACACGGCAGCACTCCCATTTACAGCATAAGCATCGGCACAGAGAAGGGTGAATATTACGGTGCTCGAAGAAACAAAGACAACAATGTCGAAATCATGAAAAACAACACCGATACCGGAGGAAAGTCCAGATACTACAAAGTCAGGGAGGATATGACGGCAGGGGAGCTTGTTGTTGAAACAGGGCGCTTCGATCCCCGCACGAGACCCTGGTATAAGGCCGCAAAGGAAAGCGGCAAGACATCCTTTTCTCCTCTCTACAAGCATTTTGTATTGGATGACCTAACTGTATCTGTCGGTACACCCGTATATGACAAAGAAGGCTCGCTTATTGGCGTTCTTGGCACACATATAACGCTTTCAAGGATGGACCAATATCTGAACGACATAGTTAAGCGAAACGGAGCATCTGCGGTCATAGTAGACAAAAATACAGGAGAACTCGTCGCAAATTCTCTGCAAATTCCCAATTTTAAAGTTGATGCCGACGGCTCGTTAAAAATGACCGGTATAAATGAAATCAATAACAGCAGCATTATACGGGGCTATGAAAATTACCTGGCAAACAATGATGAAGATCATGTAGTCGTAAATGGAGAAAGCAGCCATATAAACATCTCTGAATTCAAAACGACCGGCGTAGACATGCTCCTGATAACATCCATTCCTGATGCAATACTTACCCGGGACATTTATGAGACTATCAGATTGACTATCATTTTCTCAACAATAATTATGCTGACCTTATCGTTCCTTTACATCAGCTATGTGGGTAACCTCCTTAAACCTCTGGAGAGCCTCAATCTCAGTGCGAAAAAATTAAATGACGGTAATTTTGACGAGAGAGCAAAAATATTCAGGGAAGACGAGATCGGAAAGCTTGCGGCGACTTTCAATATGCTGGCAGCTACGATCGGCAGCCATGTAGAAGACCTCGAAACAAAAGTAAAAGATAGGACTGAAGACCTCGAAGCGACCAATACTGTCCTCCAGGAAAACAGGGAACAGCTTAAACTGATACTTGACTCCACTGCCGAAGGTATTTATGGAATGGATACTGAGGGACTATGCACCTTCTGCAACGAAAGTGCTCTCCGGATGCTCGGCTACAGCAGCCAGGAAGAGCTGCTGGGCAAAAACATGCATTTCCAGATACACCACACAAGACGGGATGGGACACCCTTTCCCCTCAGTGAATGTAAAATTATGGAGTCTTTTAAAAACGGTAGGGGAGTTTATGTAGATGACGAGATTTTCTGGCGCAAGGACGGCACTTTTTTTGATGTCAGATACTCTTCATATCCTCAGTATAGGGATGGCAAAATGGTTGGATCTGTAATTACGTTCATGGACAACACAGAACGCAAAAAAAACGAAGAACACATAAAATATCTGACTTATCACGATCCACTTACTAATATAAACAACAGGCTTTTTTTTGAAGAGCAGATACCCGTTCTTGATACTGAAGATAACCTTCCGATATCCGTGATCTTCGGAGATCTCAACGGACTTAAACTGACGAATGACATCTTTGGACATGCAGCCGGAGACAGATTGCTGACAGAAGCAGCAGCTGCATTTAAGAAGGCCTCCGGAAACGAAGGCCTTGCAGCAAGGATCGGTGGCGACGAGTTCGCCCTTATTATGCCAAACACAGACGCTGACAGAGCAAAAGATGTAATTGAAGAGATCAGGAAGTCATTCTCAAACGAAAATTCAAACGATATTATCGGAAGCGTCTCCCTGGGAGCAAGCACAAAAACCTCCGCAGAAGAATCCATGCACGAAATGATCGAGATCGCAGAGAATCTTATGTATAAAGATAAGACGATCAACAGAAATAAGAACAACAAGAATATGATCCGAAAGATCATAAACAACCTCCACAACAGGAGCCCGAGGGAAAAGAGACATTCAGAGAACGTTTCGGTACTGTGTGAAAAGATAGCAGAGGAGATGGGCCTTTCAAAGGCTCTGATAAAAAGACTCGGTGAAAACGGTTATTTCCACGATATAGGAAAAATCGTCCTTGAAGATGATATCCTTAACAAGCACAGGGACCTCACAGAGGAAGAGTACAGAAAAATGCAGCAGCATTCTGTAGTTGGATATCGCATACTTAATCTTTTTGACGATACTATTGACCTGGCGGAAGGCGTCCTGAGCCACCATGAGCACTTGGACGGGACTGGTTATCCTAAAGGGATAAAAGGGGAGGAGATCCCTCTTTCAAGCCGGATAATCGCTGTTGCAGAAGCATACGATGCAATGACGAATGATAATTATGACAGGCGTAAAACAAATGACGAAGCTGTAGAGGAGATAATAAGACTCTCGGGAGTAAGGTTCGATAAAGATGCAGTCGAAGCATTTATTAAAATTTCTAAAAAACAAGATCAGGAGACGAAAACTGATCAATAATATTAAGCCAAATTAAATCAGGCAGTCAGGATGGACCGATGGGACGTTTCATGATATTTTTGCTTGTCAGCACCCTGTTGCTGATCATTATAAATATATATCTGAGCAGAAAGTATAAAAAGCTGGCGAAGAGTTATGAGGCAAACATACCTGAATATGCTGCAACACTGATCCTTTTTTCGGGGCTTTTGATATTCCTCTCTTCTCTGTTCTTTCAGGAGTGGATCTACCGGTACCGGTGGCTGACCTTGCCGGTCAGATACTTTTCCTCGTTTTATCTAGGCACTCTCATATACTCCTTTTTACTTTTTATCGCAGGGGATATTTTTGCATTCCTGGGCTGTTTTTATATACGGGACAAAAAAATAATAAAATTTTTTTCAAGGATATATGCCAAAGGCCTGATAGTCCCGATCGCGGCTGTCCTGATAACTTTTTATGCTTTTTACAACGCAGTCGACTACAAGGTCACATCCTACGAAATATCGATAAACAAGACATCCTCCGTCCGCTCACTTGAAATCGTTATGGTATCAGACCTCCACGTAGGGACCTCCGTTACAAAAAAGCAGCTTGTGAAGATAAGTGAGATGGTAGAGGAATTGTCTCCTGATATATTTTTGATATGCGGGGACATTTTCGATCATGCCTCCTATGATGAGATAATGAGGTTCTCTGCAGAGACTCTTGGAAGCATAAAGACTCCTTACGGGACTTATTTTGTAACCGGAAACCATGAGTACTACCTTGGAGACATCTCGAAGTTGCTGTCTTATTTTGAGGGTACAGAGATAAGGGTCCTCCAGGATGAGATGCTCTCCATAGAAGACATATACCTTGCCGGAAGAAAAGATATCAGAGAGGGCAACCGTGCTCCGCTTTCTCAGATATTGTACGGCGCAGATAAGTCTAGACCGATCATCGTCATGGACCACCAACCTAACGCGATCGATGAAGCCATTGAAAATCATGTTGATTTTCAGCTTTCCGGACACACTCATAACGGACAATTATTTCCTTTCAACTATATCGCAGGCCTTGCGAACCACACCCATTACGGACTTCACGATGAAGGGGAGTTCAAGGCTGTAATAAGCTCAGGCGCGGGCACCTGGAAATACCCTATAAGGACGGGAAGCTCCTCAGAAATTGTAAGAATAAGACTCAATTTTTTAAAACGTTAAACATTTCTGCGCTATAATATATTCTGACTTTACTGTCGATCAAAAAGTCTTCCTAATTAAGATCATCACTTTAACATGATATAATTTTTCTGTAAAAAATATGTCTTTATAAGGAGTCGAGTCAGTTTATGGAAAACGAAAAATACGAAGAAATAACTGAAGCTCCCGAAATCAAAGAAGAGGACAATTCTATGTCCCCGGACGCAGCTCTGCCCAAGAAAAACAATAACCTGATCTTTATTTTGATCATACTGCTCATCATAGCAGCCGGCGGGTTCTGGTTCTGGAAGAAAGAAGAGGCAAAAAAAGAGGCTGCTTCAAAAATAACAGAGGCGCCCCCTGTTGTAGTCAGCGATATGCTTGTTGAAGCTGGAGACTTCCCTGTGATATTTGAATACACCGGACAGACAAAAGGCTACAAAGAAGCCGAGGTAAGGGCTCAGGTGAACGGAGTCCTCAAAAGCAAAGAATATAAAGAAGGCCAGCCGGTAAAAGCTGGACAGGTCCTTTTCCGTATAGACCCAGCTCCCTACAGGGCAACTCTGAACAAAAACAACGCAAATCTGAAACAGGCACAAGTTCAAGCCAACCTTGCAAAAATTGAATTTGACAGGATCTCTTCGCTATATTCCAAAAACGCTGTTAGCAAGAATGACTTTGACAACGCAGATGCATCCCTCAAAGCCTCAAATGCGGCAGTTGATTCTGCCAGAGCCGCTGTCAGACAGTCGCAGATCGATCTTAACTGGACTGTTGTCAGAGCTCCTATTTCCGGTCTGAGCAGCAAGGAAGAACGCTCTGTCGGCAACCTGATAACCCTTGATGCTCAAGGCAGCCTCCTTACGACTATCGTACAGGCAGATCCTGTCTATGTTGAATTTGCAGTTCCGGCCGATGAACACAGGACAAACGAAATGCTTAAATCCGCAGGACATCTGAAACTGTATCCTGAGGGGATCTCTGTAAAGGTCGCCCTTGGGGATGGTTCATATTACGACAAAAAAGGAAAGATCGACTTCCAGGATCAGTTTGTTGATCCTTCAACCGCTGACATAAGAGCACGGGCAGTTTTTAAGAACCCCGGAAACCAATTGTATCCGGGTCAGTTTGTACGGGTCTATGTTTACGGAAGTTATATACACAATGTAATAAACATACCGCTGAGGTCAGTGCTGCAGACATCTTCCGGACCTATCGTTTATTTGCTGGATGAAACTAACGTCCCAGCAGTAAGGAACATTAAAATATTAAAGACGATCAAAAATACATGTCTGATACAGGAAGGGCTCGAAGACGGCGATAGGATAGTAGTCGACGGGGTCTCAAAAGTGCTTCCAGGAAAAGCAGTCAAAATAGCAGAAATACAGGAACAGAAAACTGCCTCGGAGGATAAGACCGAAGGCGACAACTCCAAGAACTGAGGCCCTGGCTAATGTTCTCTGCTATCTTTATCAAAAGGCCAATATTAGCTACTGTCTGTTCGATCGTAATAATACTGCTTGGACTCGTATCAATTCTTACGCTTCCCGTGGCCCAGTTCCCAGAACTTGTGCCGCCTGAAGTGACTGTGACTGCCAAGTATCCGGGAGCTACCCCTGAGGTCATTGCCCAGGTCGTAGCATCACCGCTTGAAAGTCAGATAAACGGCGTCGACAACATGATCTATATGAACTCTGTGAGCACCGGACAGGGCAGTATGACCCTGACAGTTACATTTGAACTTGGAACAGACCCGGACATGGCTACGATAAACGTAAACAACAGGGTACAGATGGCATCCTCATCTATACCGGAAGAGGTACGTAAATATGGCATTGTTGTCCAAAAATCCTCTCCAAACCTCCTTCTGATAGCGACTCTGCTTTCTCCCGACGGACGTTATGACACCATATACATGAGCAACTACGCCCTTCTTAATGTTCTAGATGACCTGAAAAGGATCCCTGGAGTCAGTGACGCAGTCATCTATACTTCACAGGATTACGCTATGAGGATATGGATCAAACCGGACAAGCTTGCACAGCTTGGGATAACTCCTGCAGACATAGCAGCTGCGGTCAGCGACCAGAACAGCCAGTACGCACTTGGACGGTTCGGTGATCAACCTACAGACTCAGATCTCGAAAAAACTTACATAATCACTACAAAAGGGCGCCTGACAACACCTGAGGAGTTTGAAGAAGTCATAATAAAAACAAACCCTGACGGTACCACCATCTACCTTAAGGATGTTGCAAGGGTTGAACTTGGAGCCAAGACATACGGCTTTATCGGAAAACAGAACAGCATACCGGCAGTCCCGATAGGAATAACTCTTGCTCCCGGAGCAAATGCCATCAAGGTCTGCGACCAGGTCAAAAGTCAGTTTGAAAAAGCAAGCAAACATTTTCCCGACGGCATTAAATACGACATACCTTATGACACTACAACTTTTGTCAGGGTTTCTATCGAAGAAGTCGTAAAAACACTTTTTGAAGCTGTCCTGCTTGTCTTCCTCGTTGTCTTCCTCTTCCTTCAGAACTGGAGGGCAACGCTGATCCCGTGTTTGGCAGTACCTGTCTCGATAATCGGAACATTCGCCGGACTTAAGCTTTTTGGCTTTTCTATCAACACACTTACGCTCTTTGGTCTGGTTCTTGCGATAGGCATCGTTGTCGACGACGCGATCGTCGTGCTTGAAAACGTCGACAGACACATGGAAGAAGGGCTGCCCCCAAAAGAAGCCGCCTTCAAAGCAATGGAAGAAGTTACAGGACCAGTTGTTGCTATAGTACTGGTGCTTTCTTCGGTATTCATCCCGATTGCATTCCTGGGAGGGCTGACAGGTGAGCTTTACAAGCAGTTTGCAATAACCATTGCAACCTCTGTCATAATTTCAGGCTTTGTAGCACTGACCCTTACCCCTGCAATGTGCGCACTGATACTGAAACCCAAAAAAAAGAGGAAGGGGAGTTTCTTCCTCTTCCGATGGTTCAACTCATTTTTCGATTCAATGACAAACGCATATTCCGCAGGAGTAAGTTTTTTCCTCAAGCGAACAATAATCGTGGTCATACTCTTCGCCATATTATTAGCTGCCACTGTCAAAATAGCATCAGTCGTCCCGACATCCCTGGTACCTGACGAAGATCAGGGGATAATCATGTCGTCGATGTCGCTGCCTGATGGTTCTTCACTTAATATGTCCGAAAAGCTGACCAATAAATTAACAAGGATCACCCAGGGAATGGATCAGGTCAAGACTGCGTTGGTATTCACAGGATATAACCTCATCAACTCATCAAACCAGTCCAACTACGGAGCTGCATTTATCACCCTTAAAGACTGGAAAGAGAGGGAGACCCCAGGCAAAGATTCATTTTCAACAGCCAGGGAACTTATGGGGAAAGCATGGTCCATACCTGAAGGACAGGTATTCGTATTCAATCCTCCGGCAATAATAGGCATGAGTACAACTGGCGGAATCGAGGCATACATCCAGAACAGGGGTTCAGACACGCTCGAGCAGATGGACAAGGTACTTGCCAAATATATAGCAGCGACTGACGCCAGGAAAGAAATATCAAGCGTGACTACAACATTTTCGACAAAGGTCCCACAGTATTACGCCAATTTGGACAGAAACCGCGCTAAAGCACTTGGGGTAAACCTGAACGATGTTTTTTCAACAATGGGAAGCATTTTCAGAAATTACTATGTAAACGATTTTGACAAAAGCGGACGTACCTTCCAGGTTCTGATTTCGGCTGAATCAAGCTACAGAAACCGCCCTGAGGACCTCCGGTATACTTACATACGCTCAAATACGGGAGAAATGATCCCGCTTCTCTCCTTGATAGACATACATTTGATAACAGGACCTGAGACGATGGAGAGGTTCAACGTATTCCCAGCTGCCAAAGTAACGGGAACTCCCTCTTCGGGCTTTACTTCCGGACAGGCTATAAAGGCGATGGAAGAAGCGGCCGGCGAATCACTTCCTGAGGATTACACCTTAGCCTGGACAGGATCGGCATATCAGGAAAAGCAGACCGGAACTGAAACCACGATAGCTTTTGCCCTTGGGATCATAATGGTATTCCTGATACTGGCTGCCCAGTACGAAAAATGGAGCCTTCCGCTTGCAGTCGTCCTGGCCGTTCCCTTCGCACTTTTTGGAGCTTTCCTTGCTGTAATGCTTAGGGGACTGTCCAACGACCTTTACTTCCAGGTCGCGCTTGTGACACTTATCGGACTTGCTGCAAAAAATGCAATACTAATAGTTGAATTTGCTATCATGCAACATGAAGGCGGTATGAGCATAGGAGAAGCTGCTGCATCTGCAGCTCATCTGAGGTTCCGTCCTATCGTAATGACATCCCTCGCCTTCATACTCGGATGTCTGCCGCTGGCATTGAGCGTAGGGGCAGGAGCTGCCAGCCGACATTCGATAGGAACGGGCATAGTCGGAGGAATGCTCGCAGCGACAGGCATAGCGATCTTCTTTGTACCCAGCTTTTTCTCTATGATAATGAGGCTTACTTCAAAAGAAGACAGCCCTCCCGGAAAAGATGACAACACCCTGTCGGAAGATGAAAAAGCAACTCTCTCTCCGACCAATGAAGGGGAGTGAAGTAAATGACTGCCAGCGCACTGCTAGCTGCTCTTTTTGTAGGCTCTTTTTTCCATATCAACCTGGGACCGGAGGTAAAGGCTCCTGACCCCTACGATATTCCAACAGCCTACGTTATCACCCTCTCAAACGATGTCAGGAAGGAACAGACGATCGATGGAGTCAGACCTGACTACGCATGGTGGACTTCCTTCAACGAACCTGTCCTTGAAAAATGCATCAACGAGGCATTCTCACAAAACAGGGATCTTGAATCCGCACTTGCAAGAGTACAACAAGCAAGGGCAGTTTTCAAAGAGACAAGAGGCAATCAGAGACCCAACATAGGGGTCGAGATCGACACCACCCGTGCATACACAAAGGTAGGAACAACAGACACTCTTAACGAGCAAAACATATTATACGGACTGGGCGCGGCAAACTACGAAGCTGATCTGTGGGGAAAACTCCAGAAGGCTACCAGAGCCGCAAAAGAAAGCATCCTTGCCAGTGAATCCGCCAAAAACACTGTCAGACTGGCACTGGCATCTCAAGTGGCAAAGACATATTTTTCACTCAGAGGCACCGACAAACAGCTGATAGTTGCCAGAGAGACGCTGGAGACCCAGAAAAAGACAATCGCACTCAATAAGATACTTTATGATAACGGCAAGATCAGCGAACTTGAACTTAGAAGGAGCGAATCTATCGCAGCATCTTCAGCAGTACAGGTCAGTCAGCTTGAGATAGCTCTTGGAAAATACGAAAACAGCTTGCTGGTCCTTATGGGCAGGGAACCTAAAGAGTTCATAACAAGAGATATCCCCAGGGGGCTGACACTTGATGAACTGCCCGCGCCTCCCGATGTCCCGCTTGGTATACCTGCAGATATGCTTCGCTTCAGGCCCGATGTAAAAACGGCAGAACAGAATTACAGAACAGCACTCGCCAACATTGGATCGGCAAGAGCGGGACAATACCCAACCCTCTCATTTGACGGACTGATAGGCAATCCCGGCAGGGCAATTAATGATCCTTCTGACCTTTTCACGGGAGCTACAGGCTGGTCACTTGCTGCACAAGTCTTTGTGCCGATATTCAATGCAGGGAAACTCTCTGCAAGGGCAGCACAGGCAGAAGCCGCAGCACAGCAGGCATGGTCTGCTTATTACAAGACTGTCCAGACAGCCTTTGAAGAGACTATGAACTCCATCAATACACAGGCAAAAACCGAAGAGATACTTCTTCTTCTTGAAGAACAGCAGAAAGTTCAGAAGAGGGCGTATGAACTTGCGAATATACGCTACACCGATGGCATGGCAAGCCAGATAGATCTGCTGGACGCAGAGAGAGAACTTCTATCCGTTCAGCTTCAGCTTGAGAGCAGCAGGGCAGACAGACTAAATTCCATCGTCGACCTTTATACAGCTCTTGGAAGCGGATGGGCATGGCGGGCTGCCAATGACCTCGAAAAACGCGATCTGCAAAAACCCTGGGTCAACAAGGAAAAGTTTTCAGAGTAGTATTTATCTGAACCTGCCATGTTGCCAAATAAAAATGTGAAGGCTATAATATCCCTCGTTCACCAGACAATGCGGACATAGCTCAGTTGGTAGAGCATCAGCTTCCCAAGCTGAGGGTCGCGGGTCCGAATCCCGTTGTCCGCTCCAGAAATTACGGATCTCCTGCTTTTGCCGGAGATCCTTTTTTTATGTCAATATTATAGTGTCCCTTAGCTTGGGAAGCTGATGCTCATCCTGTTTTTATTGTTGCCTGGCCAGTATGTTACGTTTATCAATTGATTTTCTTGAAAAATAGCAGCTAATCTATTCCTATAATAGGTAGATTTACAAGTGTTTTAATTTTTTAACAATGATATATTTGTAATGTTGAATATAACAAATCATTGTCGGTTTTCATCCGGCAAAATACACATTATGCTAAAAATTATATTGGAGGGATACACGTGGAAAAAAAGTTTTTTGAAGCTGTAAAAACAAGAAGGACACATTACGGGCTTACTAAAGATAAGATCGTCAGCGAAGATAAGATACTGGAGATAGTGAGAGAGGCAGTGACTCATACGCCTTCAGCATTCAATTCACAGAGCGCAAGGGTAGTAGTTCTTTTTGACGCACAGAGCGACACGCTTTGGGAGATAGTTAAGGAGGAGCTGAAGAAGATCGTTCCGGAAGGAGCCTTCAAAAAAACAGAGGAAAAGGTAAACGGGTCATTCAAAAGCGGTTACGGTACGATCCTTTTCTTCGAGGACATGAAGGTCATCGAAGGGCTTCAGGAAAAATTCCCCACCTACAGTGACAATTTCCCGATATGGTCAAATCAATCGGCGGGGATGCACCAGTTCGTAATATGGACAGCATTGTCCGCAGAGGGGCTGGGGGCATCGCTTCAGCATTACAATCCGGTAATCGACAGCGCCGTAAAAAAAGAATGGAATATTCCTGAAAAATGGAAGTTGCTCGCACAGATGCCCTTCGGCAAACCGATCGACGAACCGGCAGAAAAGGAAGTAATGCCTCTTGATGAGAGAATAAAAATATACAGATAAAATCATTAACCAACGTTCAGGATATTTATTGAACGCAATATAACACCTTCACTTTAACATGTGGAGGTGTTATGCTGTTCAAAGGCATGCCGACCCTGATCCGGTTGTGCCATCTATCTCTCTGTGATAAAATATTACGGTTATTGTCAGCAAAAGGCAAACCGAAAGGGGAAGTATGAATTGAAAACTGAAGTAGTTTCACAGGAAAAAAATATTATCGTCCTAAAGGCCGAATTCGACGCTGAACAGGTCAATAAGGCTATAGATATGACGATAAAGGATCTTTCTAAGAAGACTAATATCAAAGGATTCCGTAAAGGGCACGTCCCGCGCAAGACGATCGAGCTTTATTTCGGCATGAAAGGCATTTGCGTCGAAACAACCGAAAAGATGGTGCCCGAAGCCATAGATAAAATGATCGAAGAATATGAACTCAGCCTGATAGCTGAACCTAAGCTTGAACCCGGTGATCTCAAGGAAGGTGAACCTTTCACCCTACAGGTAACTTTTGAAGTCACACCGGAAGTGACCCTTCCCGAAATAGATACGATCGAAGCTGAAAAGACTGTATATATACCGACAGAAGAAATGAGAGACGAGAACATCGCCCGCCTTCTCGAAGCTCACAGCGAGATCGTTCCTACATACGAGGAAAGGGAGATCACAAAGGAAGATTTTGTATCAGTAAAATATACATCCTCTGTGGTCGATCAGGACGGGAATGCCAGCCCTGTGGAAAACGACCAGAAAACTGAGATAGATCTCAGCCAGGAAAACATGAGGCCTGAGGTCGTAGATTCTATTATAGGCAAAAAACCCGGCGATACTTCTGCAGTCGAGTTCTCTGTGGAGGATGACCCCCAGAACAAAGAGCTTGCCGGTAAAAAAATGCGCTACGAGATAGAGATACTTGGAATTATGAAAAAAGTAACCCCTGAGCTGACAGATGAAAAAGTCATAGAGATAACCAAGTCAAAACATAAGACAACAGATGAATTCAAAGAAGAGGTAATGTCACAGCTCAAAGCAGCTGCTGAACAGCACAGCCAGGACAGCCTTAAGGATTCAGCAGTAGAGAAGCTTTGCGACCTTTCAGAGGTAGAGCTTCCCGATACACTTGTCGAAAGACAGAAACAGGCTATGAGAGCTGACCAGGCACAGAGAATCAAGAAGGACTCAGGCATGGAAATAGAAGAGTTCTTTGAAAAGAGCGGGATGGACAAAGAGGAATATGAAAAGGAACTTGATGAAGCTGCCAAGGTGGTTGTCAAAAGAGCACTTGTTCTTGAGGCACTCGCAGACGCCAACGATATTGAGTGGACTCCTGAAGAGCTGAACGCTGAAATACATCGTATAGCCATCAGCTCGCGCATCGATCCGAAGAAACTCCATGATTACATCTATGATGACAGGGACAGACTTTTTGAAATGGCTGAAAAGATCCGCAACCGTAAGACGGTGGACTTCCTTATAACAAAGGTAAAAGTCAACGAAACAGAGGATGAGAATAAGTCCGAAGCGAAAGAAGATACTGAGAATAAATAATTATTCCCAATCGAATAATATTAGAAAGGGAGCGTATAAATTGTCACAATTAATACCGATGGTAGTGGAACAGACCGGTAGAGGTGAGCGTTCTTACGACATCTACAGCAGGCTCTTGAAGGACAGGATAATTTTCCTGGGTTCCGAGATCAATGATGATGTAGCAAACCTTGTTGTTGCTCAGCTTTTATTCCTTGAGAGCGAAGACCCGGAGAAGGATGTTTTTATTTACATCAACAGCCCGGGAGGGGTTATCACATCAGGTCTGGCTATCTATGACACCATGCAGTACATCAAGCCTCAGGTATCGACCATATGCACTGGCCTGGCCGCCAGTATGGGCGCGTTCCTCCTTGCCGCAGGCGCAGAAGGGAAAAGGATCGCTCTCCCGAACGCGAGGATAATGATCCATCAGCCTACAGGAGGCGCAAAGGGACAGGCTTCGGATGTCAAGATACATGCTGAGGAGATTTTGTATACAAGAAAGAGGCTGAACGACCTGCTTTCAAAGCATACCAAACAGCCCCTGAAAGTGATAGATAAAGATACGGACAGGGATTTCTTCATGTCGGCGGAAGAAGCGCTGAAATACGGTATCGTCGATAAGATAATCGAAAAACGGTGACCGAAATAATCAATTTTTAGGGGATTCCGTCAGGGGTCCCCTGATTCTAATCTACACAGATGCTCTTTACTGAAGAGCGCAATTTGATCGAGGTGCATTCGCTTGTACGACAAAAACCAAAATAAGGAAAACAATAACCGCAGAAAGCCCAGATGCTCATTCTGCGGCAAGAGTCAGGACGAGGTATCCAAACTGATAGCCGGTCCTGCCAATACATTTATATGCTCAGACTGCATCCAGCTCTGCAATGTCATACTGAGGGACGAAAAAGGGGCTCCTTCTTTCAAAGATAATGCAATGACCAAAGCAAAGCCCGATTACACTTCAGTCCCTGTTTTGGAAAAGCTGCCAAAACCAAAAGAGATCAAGGAATTTCTTGACCAGTATGTGATCGGCCAGGACCACGCCAAGAAGGTACTGTCTGTGGCTGTTTACAACCATTATCAGAGAATAACCAACATCTGTACTGAAGATGACGAAGTAGAGCTGCCTAAAAGTAATGTTCTTCTGGTCGGTCCGACAGGATGCGGTAAAACGTTGCTTGCTCAGACACTGGCCAAGATGCTCAATGTGCCATTTGCCATGACCGATGCGACAACCCTTACTGAAGCCGGTTATGTCGGTGAGGACGTGGAAAACATACTGCTGAGGCTTCTGCAGGCGGCTGATTTTGACATTGATGCTGCACAGCGGGGGATCATTTACATCGACGAAATTGACAAAATATCACGAAAATCGGAATCAGTCTCTATTACTCGTGATGTCTCAGGCGAGGGAGTCCAGCAGGCCCTGCTTAAGATAATCGAGGGAACGGTCGCCAACATACCTCCTAAAGGCGGCCGCAAGCATCCAAGCCAGGAAATGATCCCGATGGACACGAGCAACATCCTCTTCATATGCGGAGGCGCATTTGACGGACTGGAGAAGTTGATCGCCAAAAGGACAAGTGAAAAGTCACTGGGCTTTGGCGGCGACCTTACCAAAAATCTAAATAAAAATTCTTCTTATGAGCTATTAAAAAAGCTTCAGCCGGACGACCTTCGTTCCTATGGATTCATACCTGAATTTATTGGAAGACTGCCTGTGCTTGTGGCTCTCGAAGCCCTTACTGAAGAAGCCCTGATAAGGATCCTCCTTGAGCCCCGAAATGCCCCGCTAAAACAGTACAAGAAGCTCTTCTCCCTAGAAGGGATAGATCTGGTATTTACGGATGATGCTGTCCACACCATAGCGGAAAAAGGAGCAAAACTGAATACCGGCGCAAGGGGACTGAGGACCATCCTTGAATCCCTTATGCTCGATATGCAGTATGAATTACCAGACAAGTCATCCGGGATCAACATGCTTACTGTCACAAAAGATGTAGTAAACGGGCTGGAGAAACCTGTTCAGTCCTCCAAAAATGAAAAAGAGGCTGTCTGATCCATGCACATCCATCCTGTCGTCCCTGTAAGAGATATGGTAGTTTTCCCAGGGGTCATAGCTCCTCTCTTCGTGGGAAGACCACGTTCTGCGCGGGCGCTTGAAGAGGCGAATGCAAGGGGACACCTAGTTTTTATCACAGCTCAGAAAAATTCTATGATAGATAACCCAGAACCTGATGACCTCAACACAACAGGAACACTCTGCAAGGTACTCCAGACTGTGCGCATGCCTGACGGCACCATAAAGGCTGTGCTTGAGGGAGGATGGAGGTGCAGGGCGGTACACTTTATATCAGGAGACAGTTTTCTTGAGGCAGAAATTGAGAAGATTCCTTCTACTAATACGGCCCACACAAACCAGGCAGAAGCTCTGCGCAGGGCAGTACTTTCTGAGTTTGAATCATACGTGAAACTGAACCTTAAGCTGCCTGACGAAGTGACCCATTCGGCAGAAAATATTGGCGACATTGACCTGTTCGCTGATATCGTCGCATCTCACAGCCTTATTAAACATGAAGACAAACAAAGACTCCTGGAGACCCCAGACCTTATCGAGCGCCTCCGCATGCTGCTTGCTGTACTTATGAGGGAAAACGAATTCCTCAAAATGGAGCATGACATTCAGGAAAAGGTAAGAAATGAGATGGACAAGGGGCAGAAGCAGTACTACCTGAGAGAGCAGCTAAAGATTATCCAGCAGGAGCTGGGCGACGACAGCCCCCTTTCAGAGATTGAGGAGCTGCGGGCCAGGACAGAGAAGACCGAGATGCCGGATGAAGCCAGAGATAAAGTAATGCGTGAACTGGACCGGTATGCAAGGATGGCGCCCATTTCACCTGAAGCAACTGTCGCAAGGACATATATAGAATGGCTTCTGGACATTCCATGGAACATCTGTTCCGAAGACCATCTCAATCTGAAAGATGCCCGCAAGGTACTGGAAGAAGACCATTACGGCCTCGAAGAGGTAAAGGAACGCATTCTTGAATTCCTGGCCGTGAGGAAGCTTGCAGCAGACAATATGAGGGCCCAGGTACTCTGCTTTGTCGGACCTCCCGGAGTCGGAAAAACCTCTCTGGGAAGATCCATTGCAAGGACGATGGGAAGAAAATTTGTAAACATGTCTCTCGGAGGAATGCGTGATGAAGCTGAGATACGCGGCCATAGAAGGACCTATGTCGGAGCTCTTCCCGGAAGGATAATACAGAAGATCAAAGCAGCTGGGACCAACAACCCCGTACTCCTGATGGACGAGATAGACAAAATAGGCAATGATTTCAGGGGCGATCCTGCAGCAGCACTGCTTGAGGTACTCGACCCGGAACAGAACTGCAGTTTCACCGATAATTTTCTTGAGATATCCTTTGACCTGAGCAAGGTCATGTTCATAACAACTGCAAACAGCACAGGCACAATACCCAAGCCGCTGCTTGACAGGATGGAGATCATCCCTCTGCCCGGCTACGTTGCCGAGGAGAAGGTCAAGATCGCGAAAAAACACCTTCTGCCCAGGATTCTGAAGGAACACGGCCTTACAAAAAAGGATCTTACTATCCCCGACGTTACCGTAAGGAATATCATAACTGCATACACAATGGAAGCAGGCGTAAGGAACCTTGACAGACAGCTTTCCAAGATAGCAAGGAAAGTAGCAGCAGAAATAGCAAATTCTTCGACCTCAGAAGAAAATAAAAAAACCATAAGCGTAACAAATGATCTTATGAAGAAAATGCTTGGTGCGCCAAAACTCCATACGACAAAGATACCAAAGGAAGATCCCCTGGGGACGGCTCTTGGCCTTGCCTGGACTGAATCAGGCGGTTCTGTCATCCTTATTGAATCAGCTGTTATGGAGGGCAACGGAAACGTATCCTACACGGGAAACCTTGGAGATATTATGCAGGAATCTGCTCAGACAGCTCTTGCCTATTTGAGATCCAACGCTTCATCTTTCGGCCTTGAAAACTTTGACTGGAAGAAAAAAGACATCCATATACATGTCCCTGAAGGCGCAGTACCCAAAGACGGACCGTCCGCGGGCATAACACTTGCCCTTTCGCTCTGTTCCGCACTTACCGGCAGGAGAGTGGACGTCTCCTATGCGATGACCGGTGAGATGACTCTTCACGGAGACGTGCTGCCTATCGGTGGAATCAGAGAAAAAATGCTTGCCGCCAAGAGACTTGGCATTAAAAAGCTTATACTGCCCGAAGATAACAAATCAGATGTAGGGGAGCTTGGCGATTGGATCAAGACAGGCATGAAGATACATTACGTATCTAAGATAACCGGCGTTTTCCAACTGGCGCTGAAGTAAGGGGAAAACGAAATGACAGCCTGGAAATCAGAGCTTTACTGCACTGCCTTTACCAAGGATCAGATACCTGCCCCTGAGAAGAATGAGATCGTTGTTGTCGGCCGTTCTAACGTTGGCAAGTCGACCCTTATAAATTCACTTCTTGAAAGAAAAATAGCCAAAGTAAGCTCTAAACCAGGAAAGACGAGAAGCATAAACTTTTACAAAGTCTCAGCCGGGGAAGACGATTTCACATTGGTCGACATCCCGGGTTACGGTTATGCCGCCAGGGGGCTTGATGAACGCAGGACATGGTGGAGGCTCATAGAGGACTATTTCAATTCTGACAGGCCAATAAGCTACGTCATACACCTTATGGATTTCAGGCACGGCCCGCTTGCCAATGACAACGAACTTACAGGCTGGCTGGATGGGATGGACATGCCAAGACTTGTTGTTTTCACAAAAGGGGATAAAATATCTCCCGGGAAAAGAAAAGGCCTTTACCAGCAGTACATGCGGGCAGGCCTTGACTCGATACTGCCTCCCTTTATAACTTCAGGGACAAATGACAGAGAAATGCAAGCCCTCAGGGAAGGTATCAAAAATATCATCAAAGAGATCGCTAAAATGGACCTTGCAGCAGCAAAAAAAGCAAAAAAGTGACCTGTATACCCGAGGATCCGGAACGGCCGGACCGTCGGGATGGGCAAATAGATCCGGATACAGCCACCAGGCGTATCCAACGAGGAGGAAGACCGGATGGAATCCGAGAAAACCGTGTTAGGCAAAGGTTACGAACCAGCACCGATTGAAGACAAGTGGTACATGAGATGGGTAGAAGAGGGGCTCTTTAAAGCTGACCCATCTTCTTCAAAACCGCATTACTCAATAGTTATCCCTCCTCCCAACGTAACTGGCTCCCTGCATGTAGGGCATGCACTGGACAACACGCTGCAGGACATTCTTTGCAGGACCAAAAGGATGCAGGGTTTCGAGGTGCTTTGGCTCCCTGGAACAGACCACGCCGGTATCGCTACTCAGAACGTAGTTGAACGCTCTCTTGCAGCGAAAGGTATATCACGCCACGATCTGGGGCGTGAGGAGTTCGTATCAAGGGTGTGGGAATGGAAAGAGGAGTACGGAAGCACGATAATCAACCAGCTGAAAAAACTCGGAGCTTCATGCGACTGGGACAGGGAACGTTTTACGATGGACGAAGGACTGTCCGTAGCTGTCCGAAAAATTTTTGTCGATCTTTATAAAAAGGATCTCATCTACAGGGGAAAATATCTTATCAACTGGTGTCCGAGATGCCACACCGCACTCTCAGACCTCGAAGTCGAGCATGAGGACAAGGACGGCAAATTCTATGAGGTAGCTTACAAATTCGCAGACGGAGACGGATGCCTTAAGGTAATGACGACCCGACCCGAGACTATCCTCGGAGATACCGCAATAGCAATACATCCAAGGGATGAGAAGAACCGCCATCTTGTCGGTAAAAATGTGATCGTGCCGATCGTAGGCAGAGTGATCCCTGTGATCGAAGACAACATGGTCGACCCTGAGTTTGGATCAGGCTGTGTAAAGATCACCCCTGCCCACGACCCCAACGATTTCCTGGTCGGACAGAGGCATGGACTTGAACAGATACAAGTGATCGACGACAACGGCATCATGTGCGGAGAAGAATCAGGCAGATATGCAGGCATGGACCGCTTCGAAGCAAGAAAGGCCATAGTTGAGGACCTCAAGAACGACGGTTCCCTCATAGGGATAGAAGATATTAAACATTCTGTTGGCGAATGCTACCGCTGCCACACCGTTATCGAGCCATATCTTTCAGAACAGTGGTTCGTAAGGGCCAAGCCCCTTGCAGAGGCTGGAGTCGCCTCGGTCAAAGCCGGAAATATCCGTTTCGTGCCTGATCAGTGGACCAACGTCTATTATCAATGGATGGAAAACATCAGGGACTGGTGCATTTCAAGGCAGCTTTGGTGGGGACACAGGATCCCGGCATGGTACTGCGACAAGTGCGGCGAGATCATAGTTGAAACAGAGGAACCCAAATCATGCCCGAAGTGCGGCAATACCGAACTCAGGCAGGACGAGGACGTCCTTGATACATGGTTCTCCAGCGCCCTTTGGCCCTTCTCAACAATGGGATGGCCGGAAGAGACCGATCTGCTTAAGAAGTTCTATCCGACATCAGTACTCGTAACAGGGTTCGACATCATTTTTTTCTGGGTGGCCAGGATGATAATGTTCGGACTTGAGGGCATGAAGGGAGAAGTTCCCTTTCATGACGTATATATCCACGCCCTGGTCCGTGATGAAAAAGGACAGAAGATGAGCAAGTCCAAGGGCAATGTTATCGACCCTCTGACGATAGTCCGGGAATACGGTGCAGACGCACTGAGGTTCACGATCGCAGCGCTTACAGTACAGGGCCGTGACATATTCCTCTCTACAGAAAGGATCGCAACCTACAGGCTCTTCATGAACAAGCTCTGGAACGCGAGCCGCTTTGCCTTGATGAACCTTGAGGACGCTGAGGCCGGAATGAAATGGAAGGACAATGAGCTCCGGCTGCACGACAAATGGATACTCAACAGAATATCACAGGTCTCAACTGAGATGACCCGACTCATTGACGGTTATTTCTTCGGGGAATCCGCCAGACTCATGTATGATTTCGTCTGGGGTGAACTCTGCGACTGGTATCTGGAACTTTCCAAGCCCGCGCTCAGAGGGGAAGAGGGCGAGGCCAGGAGAAAGACGACCCAGGCTGTCCTGCTTGCTGTATTCGAAGACGTTCTGAAGCTTCTGCATCCTTACATACCATTTGTCACAGAAGAACTGTGGCAGGCTTTCCCCTTCGGAAACGGGATAATCGAACGCACAGAATGGCCCGGTCCAAGGATCGAAAAGATAGATGAGGATGTCATTAACGAAATGGATCTGGTACGCGAGGTCATAAGGTCTGTAAGGAATCTCAGGGCTGAAGCGCACATTGCTCCTCAGCAGGTGATCCCCAGGGCGGTCCTCTCTGTTCACAACGACGAAAAATTGGTACTGATAAGATCGTCCGAATCTCAGATAACACTCCTCACCAAGGTCGAGAGGATAGAGATCATGGACAGGGAGGCGAAGAAACCGCAGAAGAGCCTTGCGTCCGTCCTCGACGACGTTCAGGTATATCTGCCCGTAGGAGACCTTCTTGACGTGGAAAAGGAGATCCAGCGCCTTAACAACGATCTTTCAAAGATCGAAAAGGACATCGAAAAGGGCTTGGCAAAACTTGCAAACCCGCAGTTCGTAGAGAGAGCGCCTGAAGAAGTCATATTGAAGGAAAAGGCCTCCCTTTCTGACAACGAGGCAAAGAGGGACAGGATCAGAGAAAACCTTTCAAGCCTTAACGACTGATAATGCATGACATTAAGAAATTCCAGGAAATAGAAAAGAGACTTCTGCATCTGGCAAGCCCGGGAATAAGACCCGGACTTGCCAGACTTTCACATCTTCTACTTCTACTCGGAAACCCCGAAAGAAAATTCAAGGCTGTCCATGTGGTAGGTACAAACGGCAAGGGCTCAACAGCTTCCACACTTTCTTCCATAATGAAAGAATCAGGATATAAGGCTGCCCTCTATACAAGCCCCCATCTCGTCTCCTTCGGTGAGAGGCTTAACATTGGCGGGGAAGAGGCGCTTCCCGAAATGTGGGAAAGAGCACTTGGAATAATTGAAAAGAAGATAGCATCATCAGATCGTCTGAGATCTGACCCTCCCACATATTTTGAACTGATCACAGCAACTGCCTTCATGATAATTGCAGAAGAAGATGTCGACATAGCGGTCGTAGAAGCAGGGCTTGGAGGAAGGCTCGATGCTACAAATATACTCTCAGATGTCCTACTCACCCTTATAACCCCGATCGGCATAGACCATTCGGAATATCTTGGCAATTCACTCGCCTCTGTTGCGAAAGAAAAATTCGCAGTGATGAGACCGGGGATCCCGGCGATATTTTCCGGCGGAGAAGAAGATATAGAAAGTATTTTTTTTGATACCGCATTTAAAAAGGGTACACCGGCACAGGTCCTCCGAAGGCTGTGCAGCTACGGGACCGTACAGGTCTCTTTCAAAGGTACGGATTTTTATGTTGAATCAGAGTGTCTGTGCGCCGATTACCACACCCCCCTGATCGGGACCCACCAGACAGAGAATGCCGCTCTCGCACTTGCAGGCGCGTGTGCACTTAAATCCTCTTTAAAGTCAAGATTTGAAAATATAACCTTCCCTGCCCTTTATAACGGAGTCATTTCAGTAAAATGGCCTGGAAGATTCGAAATAATAAAAAAGGAGAGTCCGCTTCTGATCGTTGACGGAGCTCATAACCCTCACGCACTCATAAGGCTTGCTGAAAATACAGGGATCATATACGGCAGCGAAGTTTTCAACCTGGTGGTCGCGATGATGAAGGACAAGGACATCTCAGAAAGCCTTGATATAATAAAAAAAATGGGAACGACCCTCTACTGCACACAGGTACCCGGCATGGACCGAAGCCTGTCTGCGAAAGACCTTTTGGTGATGGCTGAGAAAAAAGACATCACTTGTGCAGGTAAGTGGGAAGACCCGATATTGGCCGTTGAAAAGAGCTTGGATACGGGAAGGGACACTATCTGCTGCGGGAGCCTCTTTCTTAGCGGCTTCGTTAAGGAGCATTTTGATGACTAACAGAGGATTTGAATGCAGGGATGAAAAGCGACAGAAGGAACTCAGGCTGATAATGCCGGAGGAACTGCAGTCTCAATTTTTCGCTACTATCTACTGCAGGGGAGAACTAATGGACGGCACTGAAGGGGATCCTGAAAAAATATGGGCGGCTCTGTCCTCTAATTTTAATAATGTTCAGTTGGTTGCACCATACCAGGTACACGGGACTACCATAATTCCTTCATCTTCATCTTTTGCCCTGCCTCTCAGACCGGAAGCCGATGGAGTACTGATAGATACTTCATCAAATTCGATGGCAAGTCTCAGGTTCGCTGACTGCTGTCCTGTAGTCATTGCTGCCTACTCTCCGGAACCGTGGATGCTCCTTCTTCATTCCGGATTTATCGGTACAGCAAAGAACATCGTCGGCAGATCACTGGCCGGGCTTTCCGAAAACAAGCCCGGATGGAAGAGTGAAAGTATCCGGGCCTGGATAGGACCATGCATATGCAAAGACTGTTACTCAAGAAAAATGGAAGATCCGTCCACACAAAATGCATTGACAGCCTTTTCTCCGGATAATTACTGTAAAAAAAACGGGGTAGTCTATTTTGACATTAAGGGCGAAATAAAAAGGCAGTTGATGCAATGCGGTCTGCCTTATGATAATATCTATGGGGCCGAAGGCTGTACATGCTGTAACAACGACTTTTATTATTCCTATCGTGCCGGTGATGAAAGAACAAGAATATTTCTTCTTGGTGGGAATACCACAAAACAGGCGTGATAGGTGAGAATTATTAAAGTTGCAGGAATCAATTACTCTCTACGTGAGGTGAACATGGGATGGACAACATAAAGGTCGGAGTTATCGGCGTTGGACATTTGGGCATGCATCATGCCAGAGTATATACAGAAATTCTTGGAGCCCAGCTTGTAGGGATAGTTGACATAAACGAAGAAAGGGCCCATTCAGTAGCTGACCCGCTCGGAGTTATTTCATACAGCAGCATAGAAACATTTATCAAACAGACCCATCCTGACGCTCTCAGCATAGTTGTTCCTACCAGCCACCACTTCGAAGTAGCAAAGATCGCGATGGAAAACGGTATACATGTTCTCATTGAAAAACCTGTCACTTCAAGCGTTAATGAGGCAGAAAAGCTGCTTAACCTGGCGGTAAAAAAGGACCTTATACTACAGGTGGGGCACATCGAAAGATTCAACAGCGCGGTTCAGCATGTCAGGGAATTCATTAACGACCCCTATTTCATCCAGACCCACAGGATGGGGCCGTTCTCACCAAGGATCAGCGATGTTGGTGTTGTGCTTGACCTTATGATACACGACGTTGATATCATTCTCTCCCTGATCAATTCTGAACTTGTCTCCATATCTGCTATCGGAAGATGCATCAGGACGGAACATGAGGATATCGCCTCGGCACAGCTTACTTTTGCAAACGGAGCCATGGCTCACATACTAGTCAGCCGCGTATCGGAAAAGAGGGTACGCCAGATGGAGATAACAGAGGCAGAGAGGTACATCACTGTAAATTATGAATCACAGGATATTTCTGTACAGCGCTGCGTGAGGCAGAGCGGCGGAAATCTTGTTGAGGTCATGGAACACCCTGTTTTCCCGAAAACAGAACCGCTCAAGATGGAACTGCAGCATTTCGTATCATGTGTCAGGGAAGGGCGCCAGCCCATGGTAGGCATCAAAGACGGCAAAAGGGCGCTCGAAGTATGTGTTGCGGTACTCAGGCAGATACATGAAGAAAAATCTGAAGCCGGCGCGCTGCTTTCAGCAATATAGACAAATAACAAATGACATTCCGGCCGATAAGAGTTATTATCTAGAGAGGAGATAATCCTCTCTTTTTTTTTGAGGAATTATCGCTGATTGAAAGGATGTATCTGATTTGATGGATTTTATCAAAAATATTCCACCTGTAAACCTCCAGGCACTGGTGGCTCTTGCTCTTTTTGGAGCATCCCTCCTTGTGGCCCGAATGGTCGTAAATATCCAGTCGGGGAAGTGGCCGGGAGGCCCTATGTTTGTATTGTACCTCAGGGTACTTCTGGGATTTCTTTTTGCAGGATCAATAGGCCTTGGTTTTTACTGTTTTGCAGGAATAAACATTCTTTTTAAATAAGCTCTGTAAAACGTAAGTTAAGTTTTTTATAAACAGTTAGGAGAGTTGATTTATGGAAAAGTTTCTGAATAACGCGTTCAAAGGGGACCCAAGATCCATTGGCCGCCTAATAAGTCTTGTTGAGGCTGATACCCCTTCCGCAAAGGAAATAATGAAACAGATATATCCCCGGACAGGAAAAGCCAAGGTAATTGGCATTACAGGAAGTCCCGGCGCAGGCAAAAGCACTTTTGTAGACAGGCTGATTGAACAGTTCAAGGCTGACAACATGAAAGTGGGAGTAATAGCGATAGATCCGTCAAGCCCTTTTACAGGGGGGGCCATCCTCGGAGACAGGCTGCGTATGCAGAGCCATGCGCTTGACGAGGGTGTATTCATCAGAAGCATGGGATCCAGAGGACACCTTGGCGGAGTAAGCAGGTCAACACATGAGGCTGCCCTTATCCTAGATGCATGCGGCTTTGACGTCGTCCTTATCGAAACAGTAGGAGTGGGACAGTCCGAGGTCGACATAATCAAAATAGCTGATACTGTAGTTCTTGTCCTTGTGCCCGGCATGGGTGACGATGTCCAGATTATGAAGGCCGGGATCATGGAGATAGCAGATACATTTGTCGTTAACAAGGCGGATAAGGAAGGGGCAGACAAGGTCGCTGCAGATGTTCAGGTAATGCTCAAGATGCTGAAGGAAAAGGAATGGGTACCCCCGGTAACACTAGTGTCATCACAGAACAATACGGGAGTGGAAGAAGTTAAAAATACGCTTAACGACCACTGGAACTATCTCCACACTTCCAGCGAAGGCAAAAAAAGACGCTTTATCCAGCTAGAGATGGAAGTCGAGGCCATACTAAGGGGAGAAATATCCCTTATGACTGAGAAAATATGGAAAAAACGCAAAGACACCGGGATACTGGAGGATCTGGCTTCCAGAAAGGCTGATCCATACACTCTCGCCGGGGAACTGATCTCACAGATCGTCAAATGATCAATTGCAGCAAAGCAATATAACATCTATCAAACCTTATTCTCGGGAGGATCATATATGAAAATTGCACTGGGAGCTGACCATGCGGGATACGGACTTAAGGAAGAGATCAAGGAACACCTTACATCATCAGGACATGAGATCATTGACTGCGGGACCTCTTCGGGAGACCTCAGCGTCGATTATCCCGACTGCGGATTCAGGACTGCCGAAACAGTAGCCAGCCATAAGGCGGATCTCGGGATCCTTTTCTGTGGAACCGGGATCGGGATGAGCATAACCGCAAACAAAGTCGCAGGGATCAGGGCAGCTCTATGCCATGATCATTTCACAGCCGCGATGAGCCGCAGGCACAATAATGCAAACGTCCTGGCCATTGGAAGCAGGGTGACCGGATCAGGCCTTGCAAAAGAGATAGTCGATACTTGGCTTAACGAAGAGTTTGAAGGCGGAAGGCACGCTTTCCGGATAGACAAAATCACAGCCTTTGAGAGAGACCATGCCTCCGATAACGCTTCAGCAACATGTTCATCTAATTCAGCAGGAGGAAGAACAGTTGTTGTGGATCATCCCCTTGTAAGGCACAAACTTGGACTCATGAGGGACAAGAACACGTCATCCAAGGATTTCAGGGATCTTGTCCAGGAAGTGGCAGGACTCATGGTATATGAGATAACGAGGCACCTCTCCCTTGAAGAGATAGAGATTGAAACTCCTGTTGCAAAGACAAGGGTATTCACACTTTCAGGCAAAAAGCTGGCCATTGTGCCGGTATTGAGGGCCGGACTTGGAATGGTCGAAGGCATCCTTAAGCTTATACCTAATGCCAAAGTGGGGCATATTGGACTTTACAGAGATCCTGTAACTCTGATGCCTGTCGATTATTATTGCAAACTGCCCAAAGACATTTCTGAAAGAGACATTTTCGTTGTAGATCCAATGCTTGCAACAGGCGGATCAGCAGCTGCAGCGGTAGCGCATATAAAGGGTTACGGCGGTAAAAGGATCGCACTCGTTTCCCTGCTGTCTGCTCCTGAAGGAATTGCGAGATTCCATGAGGAACACCCGGATGTCGATATTTATACCGCAGCGGTCGACAGTCATCTGAACGATCACGGCTATATCGTGCCTGGACTTGGAGATGCAGGAGACAGACTTTTCGGTACAAAATAGATGATGAGAAATTAGGACGGGTCCTGTGTTTTCAATATATCTCTTCACCCTGGTGACTTTTTTGTGGGGACTCATTGCAACACCTGTTTCTATTGGTCTTGCACAAAAATTCAGGCTCCTGGACATACCCGGCGGCAGAAAAAAACACAACAGCATCATGCCGCGCGGTGCGGGCATTGTGCTGTGGAGCGGTTACCTGCTTTGGGCGCTTTTCGTAGGCAACCCCGGGGTAGAAGTACCCTATATAGCTACCGGTGCGACAATAGTGTTCATAGTTGGCTACATGGATGACATGCACCCGCTGCCTCCTGTCATGAGACTCTTTTTTCATTTGGCCGCGGCTGCGTGGGTTTCCTATGCTCTCCCTATTCCACTATGGCAGCGAATGTTGATTATTTTCTGGATAACGGGTACCACTAACGCCTATAACCTCATAGACGGAATGGATGGCCTCTGTCTTACCATGACTCTTATAACCGCTCTTGTCGCAATATTTGCAGGAAACCCCGCTGTATGGATGCCGGTAGCAGGACTGGTATTCGGGGTGCTGCTATGGAATTTCCCGCAGCCGAGGACATTTCTGGGTGACGGAGGAAGTACCCTCTTAGGATATATATGTGCTTCACATCTTGCGTGGAGCATTTTCCCGGACCTCTTCGGAAAAGGATTTTTCAGCCTTGCGGCTGTACTCTTCTTTATTGGAGGGATACCTGTAATAGATACTCTGGTCGCAATGACAAGGCGTCTTTTGACGAAAAAATCACCCTTTTCTCCTGACAGGGGACATGCTCACCACCGTCTTCTTGACAGCGGTTTTTCAAAACTGCAGACTCTGTCGATAATGGGAATCGCACATCTGGTACTGGTACTTATGGGACTGCACCTTCTTGGGACTAAATTATTTTAGTATCGGTGCAAATCTGTTAATATTGTAAACTTAACATAAGCAGGGGAAGAACTGATTTTAGGAGGATGTTTCTATGAGCCGTAAAACTGTGGTCTGTGTGGTTGGGACCCGACCCGAGGCTATAAAAATGGCGCCTGTTGTGCTAGCCCTGCGCAGCCAGGGTTATTTTGACGTAAAGATACTGGCTACGGGACAGCATTCTACGATGCTGGACCAGGCTCTTGGCCATTTCAAACTAACAGCTGATGTAAACCTTCACATCATGAAGGAAAGACAGAGTCTGGACCATATTACTTCTTCAGTACTCACAGGAGCAGGAGAGTATTATGACAGTCTAGAGCCTGCCGCTGTTCTGGTACACGGTGATACTACAACTACATTCGCCGCCGCCCTTGCAGGTTTTTATAGGAAAATACCCGTTGGGCACGTTGAAGCAGGACTCAGAAGCGGAAATATGCATCTCCCATTCCCTGAGGAAATGAACAGGGTACTGACTGACAGGATAACTACATGGGCATTCGCTCCTACTGAGCTTGCTAAAGAGAACCTTCTATGTGAGGGTACTCAGGAAGATATGATCCTTGTTACAGGCAACACTGTGATAGATGCTCTTTATTACACAGTAAAAAGCACATCGAAACCATTATGCCCTGAGCTCACAAGACTTCCAGAAGATGCTCCGTTCCTTCTCGTGACTGCACACAGAAGAGAGTCCTGGGGGGAGCCTCTTGAGGATATATGTTCTGCTCTTACGATGCTTCTGGACGCTCATCCTGAGCTTTGGATGGTCATCCCGATGCACAGGAACCCCTCTGTCAGGGAAACTATAAGAAAATATCTAGAGGATAGGGAAAAGGTAATACTCTGCGATCCGCTGGATTATCCGGACTTTGTATGGGCGATGAATGCTTCCATGTTCATATTAAGCGACAGCGGGGGAGTACAGGAAGAGGCTTCCGCGATCAAAAAGCCTGTCCTGATCCTGAGGGACGTTACAGAACGCCCCGAGGCTGTTGAAAAAGGCAGCGGGGTCATTGTCGGAGTAGACAGGGAAAAGATATATTCCAACGCAATCGAACTTCTTGAAAATAAAGATCATTTCACGGAGATAGAAAATAAGTGCAGGTTCCAGCCATTCGGAGACGGAACAGCCTCATTAAAGATCGCTGATGCATTAAAGGAATATTTTGAAAAAGACCGCAAGTAATTTTCTATCAGTTTGGACTGGAGTGACTGTTGTTGGAGGATAAAATGATCATCAGGGGGGGGACCCCTCTTTACGGTACGGTCGACGTGCAGGGAGCTAAGAATGCAGCCCTGCCGGTAATGGCTGCATCGATACTTCTGAAGGGAAAGAAACTGACCCTCAAAAAGGTCCCTGACCTCTATGATATTAATACCATGTCTGACCTGCTCAGGCATATTGGTATCACAGTAGAATTTAAAAATAATTTTATGACGATAGATGTCCCGGAAGAACTGAGTTGGGACGCTCCTTCTGAACTGGTCCGTAAGATGAGAGCATCCTCTCTGGTTTTGGGCCCGCTCCTTGCAAGATGCGGCAAGGCTATCCTTCCTTTGCCGGGAGGATGCGTCCTTGGAAGCCGGCCGATAGATTTCCATCTTAAAGGGCTTGCAAAAATGGGAGCGGAGATAGACCTGAACCGTGGTTCTGTTTACGCCAGCGCCGGAAAACTCAAGGGAGAAAGGATAACTCTGGACTACCCATCGGTAGGTGCAACTGAAAATCTTATGATGGCCGCTGCTCTGGCTCACGGAGTCACCTATATTGAAAATGCGGCCCAGGAACCTGAAATAATAAACCTGGCAGATGTGCTGAGACTTATGGGAATACCCGTCAAAGGAGACGGCACGCCGACGATTAGGATCACAGGCAGGCCGGAGGCCGGATCAGCCGAGGCTGAGATAATACCTGACAGAATAGAGGCCGCGACTTACCTCATAGCAGGGATAATTACAAAAGGGGCCGTGACTGTCAGAGGGATAGATTCAGGGCTCATTGACGCCATACTCCTTAAGCTTGAAGAGGCGGGGGCAACGATAGAGATCATGCTGGACGAGGTCACAGCCAAATGCAACGGCACTTTAACCGGAATACCTGTCAAGACCATGCCTTATCCGGGATTTCCGACAGATACACAGCCCCAGCTGATGGCCGCACTCGCCCTTGCTTCTGGAACGAGCGTAATACATGAGAGCGTTTTTGACTCAAGACTTCTTCACATAAACGAATTCAAAAAAATGGGAGCCAAGATCGAACTTCAGGATTCGACTGCAATAGTCACAGGAGTAGGTAAACTTATCGGGACCGAGGTCCACGCATCCAACCTGAGGGCAGGTGCCGCGCTTATACTGATGGGTCTGGCGGCCGAAGGAGCGACTACCGTTCACGACCTTTACCATGTATGGAGAGGCTATGAGGGTCTCGTTGATAAACTGAGATCCCTCGGAGCTGACATAGAGCTTATTGCCTAGCTCTTGAGAGGGCGGTCAGATGGAAGAGAGCAAGAATCAGCATAATAGAGAAGAGAAACTCCAACGGGTCACGACCTATGCTTTTGTGGGAGCTGCAGGGACAGGCAAGAGCCAGAGGGCACAGTCGGTAGCATCTATTGTTGATGCAGATTATATAATCGACGACGGACTTGTTATTTACAAGGGCAGCATAGTATGCGGCAAAAGCGCAAAATCCGAAAGGAACCAAATCAGCGCGATCAGGAGGGCCCTTTTTGAATTCGACGACCATCGCGATGAGGTCATGAATTTTTTTTCAAAAGCGGCTCCGTGCTCGCTTATGATAATCGCGACATCTGACGACATGGTGATGAGGATCATCAAAAAGCTGAAACTCCCTCTTCCTGAAAGGGTGATAAGGATAGAAGAAATTGCGGCGCCTGAAGAGATCAGCAAGGCCAGGAGAGAACGCTTCACTAAAGGAAAACACGTTATACCGGTCTCTCATGTCCTCGTAAGGAAGAATTTTGCAGGCAAGCTTGTCGGTCAGCTTAGGGTCTTCTGGAAATCTAAGGACAACCACGAGGGCGAGAAGACAATAGTAAGACCTCCCTTCAGTTTTTATGGGGAAGTCCACATTGAACCTGAGGCCATAGAAGATCTTGTGACCTTCATAGCAGGAAGAACGGCACAGGTCGCAAGGGTCGTAGAAGTCAACGTCAGCCCGGAGAACGAAGAAAGCCTTTCCATTACGATAAAGATAGCTGCAAGCCTGGGTGAAAAGAACTTCGTCACGCTTGCCACGCTAGTCAAGGAGAGGACAGCTGTAAGCGTAAGGTATTTTACAGGGGTCAACGTAAAAAATGTCGATGTAATAATAACGGAGGTGCTTATCTGATGGATGAGATAAAAAAAATTCCGGATCTCTCTGCCGAAGAAAAGGATAATGCACGGGGTATACTTTGGGAAAAGGCTAAGGCAGGCGCGCTCTCGTGCAATGGGTGCTCTCTGTCTGCAACAAGAACAAAAGTGGTCTTCGGTGACGGCAGCGAGCGCAGCAAGCTCCTGTTTATAGGCGAAGGCCCCGGCGCAGATGAAGACGAACAGGGGCTCCCTTTTGTAGGAAGGGCTGGCCAGCTTTTGACGCAAATACTTACAGCCGGCGGAATAGACAGGAAAGATGTCTACATAACCAACATAGTAAAATGCAGGCCGCCAGAAAACAGGATACCCACTCCCGAGGAAATGATAATTTGCGATCAGCATCTGCAGACACAGATAATGCTGATAGATCCCGAACTGATCATTCTGCTCGGCAACACTCCAACAAGATGGATATTGAAGACCAACGAGGGAATAACAAAAATCAGGGGCAAATGGTTTGAATGGCGTGGAAAAGCTGTGATGCCGATGTTTCACCCAAGCTATCTCTTAAGGAACGCATCTTCTAAAGAGGGAAGCCCCAAGCACCTTACATGGATCGACATACAGGAAGTAAAAAGATCGTGGGACATAGTCAGGGAGACCGGTAATTTAAGCCACATCAAATTCGGGTAGGATCAGATGGAAGAGAACAGACTGAATCACATTGGAATAATCATGGACGGGAACCGCCGCTGGGCAAGATCCAGGGGGCTCCCTGCCATTCTGGGCCACAGAGAGGGCATAAAGGCTGTCGAAAGAACTCTCATCGCAGCAAAAGAACTTGGTATACCCTGTGTCTCACTATATGCCTTTTCCACAGAAAACTGGAAAAGACCAAAATCCGAAGTTCTTGGACTAATGGGATTGCTCAAGTACTACCTGAAGTTAAAACTTAAGGAGCTGAATCAAGAAAACGCAAGGATCAGATTCGCAGGCAACATCTCAGCGCTTTCTGAGGATATTCAGGAAATACTTCTGGATGCCGAGCAAAAAACCAGGAACAACGATTCAATGCAGCTTGTTGTCTGCCTGAACTACGGCGGAAGGCAGGAGATACTCGACGCAGTGAACAAAATGATCGGGGATGGGGTATCGCTGCCGGTGACAGAAGACGTTTTCCGTCAGTACCTTTACCTGCCTGATCTTCCTGACCCTGACCTTCTCATCAGGACCAGCGGAGAGCTCAGGATGAGCAATTTCTGGCTATGGCAGGGCAGTTACAGCGAATATTATTTTACAGATAAATATTGGCCCGACTTCGGCAAGCCTGATCTGGAAATGGCAATAGCCGATTACTACAGGAGGGAAAGACGTTATGGCAAAGCCTGATAATTTTCTGACATCTATACCGGATCTTCCTTTAAGAGCTTTCAGCAGCATCTTCATCGTACTTTTAATACTCGGAGGGATATTGAAAGGAGGGCATGTCTGGAATGCTCTTGTCTTCGTCGTGGCAATGATCTCTCTATGGGAGTTCTACAAACTATTATCCACGAAGCACGACATTTCACCATGGCTCATCATGGTATCCGGAGCTTTCATCCTGATTGGAGCTTCCTCTGAAATGAGTCTTACAGCAATACTATGTTCCATTTCATCTATCGTCTTTGTAGCTCTTTTTCTTGAGATAGTTCGCCGTCAGGTAAGCGCCGAGAGTTTCGCACTTGAGAACATGGGGGCAACGATAGTCGGGATAGCATATGTCATCCTGCCATGGTCCTTTATGATACTTATACGTTCCAGGGAGCTTGGATCTCTCTTTTTGATCACCCTCTTTTTCTGCACATGGAGCTGCGATGTTGCCGCTTATATTGTGGGAAGCCGCCTGGGAAGGAACCTTCTGTGTGAAAAAATCAGCCCCAAAAAAACATGGGAGGGATTTTTCGGAGGAACAGCCGCCAGTCTCCTGTGCGGAGGCCTGCTCGCTCTGATATTCTCATTTCCGCCCCTTCCGCTGCTGTTGATGGGACTCCTCTGCGGAGTTGCCGGACAGCTTGGCGACCTCGGAGAATCAGTACTTAAGAGAGAGGCAGGAGTCAAAGACACCGGATCGCTGATACCCGGACACGGAGGATTCTTAGACAGATTTGACAGCATCCTCGTGAACGGCACTCTCGCTTTCGTTATATTTGAACTCATAGGTTGATATGGTGAGTCCTTTTCCAAAGATCAGATTAGCAGTAATTGGAGCTACTGGAAGTGTGGGCGGGGCAGTTTTAGATATTTGCAGAAGGTTCCCTGAACGCTTTGATGTTGTTGCTTTGGCAGCTCAAAGCAATCAGGGCAAACTTTTGGAACTTGCTTCGATTTATAATGCTAAAAAGCTTTGCCTGACTAAACCTCTTTTAGGCAAATTCAAGACAGATGGCTTTGATTGCATGACCGGTGAAGATGCCCTTTGCGAGATAGCCTCAGACCCTGATGTTGACCATGTTGTATTCGCATCATCGGGCGTATCAGCCATAAAAGCACTTCAGACAGCACTGAAAGAAGACAAGGATGTATCCCTGGCAAACAAGGAAAGCATCGTTGTCGCCGGTCCGTGGGTAATGCCGCTTGTAAAACGTAAAGATCAGCTGAGGCCGGTAGACAGCGAACACAGTGCCGTCTGGCAGTGTCTCAGGGAAGATCATAAGCATGAGATAGCAAAGATCTGGCTTACCGCATCAGGAGGCCCCTTCAGGGATCACTCAAAAGAAATGTTTGAAAGAGTCACACTCGAAGAGACTCTCTCTCATCCCGTATGGAAAATGGGGCCCAAAATAACAGTGGACAGCGCGACATTGATGAACAAGGGAATCGAATGCATCGAAGCGATGCAGCTCTTCGGACTTCCTGCCAATAAGGTCAGCGCACTCATCCATCCAAAGTCACAGGTACACGGCGCTGTCCTTTTCATAGACGGAACAATGAAGATGCTTGTCTCTCAACCTGACATGCGCCTTCCTGCAGCAGCAGCGCTTGCATGGCCGGACAGACTGGACCTTGTCTCTTCCGGACTTGATTTTATTGAGCCTGAAAAATGGGATCTGCAGTTTAGGGAAATTGACGGTTCCCTTTTCCCATGTTTTAGTATAGCCTTCAAAGCAGGCGAGATGGGAGGAGCATATCCATCTCTCCTTGTGGGAGCCGATGAAGCCGCAGTACAGGCTTTTCTGGAAAGGACCATACCATTCACGGCAATTTCACAGATAATTGAGGAGACTCTTGCCAAATCGGTTTCGGCTTCCCCCGAAACTCTTGATGAAGCTATAGCCTTAGTAAGCACAGGCGAGAGGATCGCCAGGGAACTGTGTAAAAAATGGAGGCATCACTTTTGATAAGTATCATCTCTTTTCTAATTGTAATTTCTATCTGTGTGGTATCACACGAAGGCGGCCACTACCTCTCTGCCAAATGGAGAGATGTACTGATCCATGAGTTTTCATTCGGTATGGGACCTGCTGTGTGGAGCAGGCAAAAGGGTGAGACCCTCTGGTCTGTCAGAGCTTTCCCCATAGGGGGGTTTGTCAGGCTAGAAGGGGAGGACGCATCAGAGGAAGCCCCTAAACCTGACGGTTATGACCCTTCGCGTTCGCTTTCTTCAAAAAAACCATGGGAAAGGCTTCTTGTGTTGGCTTCAGGAGCCTGTGTGAACCTGATATTGGCATGGCTCCTTACTGCCGCCCTGCTCACTGGTCACGGTGTGATGGATCTTGAAAGACCTCTGGTAGGGAAGATCATGGAAGGAACACCTGCCTACTCCGCCGGCATGGAGTCCGGAGATGTAATAAAATCTATAAATGGAAAAGAACTGAATAAATGGTCGGATATCAGGGAGACTATACAAAATAAGGATGTCATCGGCGATCATTTTCATGTCACCGTGGAGAGGGGAGAACAGACCCTCAATCTCGACATTGACATCCCTGTTGACCCGGCTCACGGAGGACGTCTGCTCGGAGTACAACCCGGAAGGATAACTTATCCCGTTTACGTCGCGCTTCAAAAGAGCCTGGGCTATTCGTGGAACATGGGGGTTGAGATACTCAGAGGTCTCTGGATGGTACTTACCAGAAAGGTCCAGTCTGACGTAGTCGGGCCTGTTGGCATAGCCGTAATGGCAGGTGACGCACTTAAACAGGGAATATGGTCTTTCATTGCTTTCCTAGGCGTCATCAACCTCCATCTCGGTCTTCTAAACCTATTGCCTTTCCCGGCTCTTGACGGCGGAAGGATAATATTCATACTTGCAGAGATGATCACAGGAAGAAAGGTCCCTGAAAAATGGGAATCCCTGATCCATTACGGCGGATTTATAATACTCATCTCCCTTATAATCCTTGTAACAGGAAAAGACATTATCAGACTATTTATCAAATAAACTGGCGGGCGATAAATATGGGCAGCAGAAAAAGAGTTGAGATCAAAGGTCTGACTATTGGCGGCAACTCAACTGTACGAGTTGAAAGCATGATAAAAACTCCGCTTTCCAACATTGATGAGTGCGCCTTGGAGTGCGCTGCTCTGGCAAATGAAGGATGCGAACTGGTAAGGGTGTCGCTTCCCGATCTTGCTTTGGCAGATAATATGAAATTACTCAATTCAATGTCGCCTGTTCCGATCATGGCAGATATCCATTTCAACCACAGGCTTGCTATTGCGGCATTGGAAGCAGGCTGTCCATCGATCCGCATTAACCCAGGGAATATGAGCGACAGGAAGGGCACAGAAGATGTAATAAAGCTGGCCCAAAGTTTAGGTGCTGTAATACGCATAGGTGCAAACGGAGGTTCCGTAAGCAAAGCGCAGCTGGAACATACAAAGGGCGACAGGTCGGCGGCACTTGCCTTCGCAGTCGATGAACAGGTAAATATCCTAAGAGACTGCTCTTTTGAGGATATTATCATTTCTGCTAAATCCAGTTCAGTTGTTGAAACAGTAAGAGCAAACTTCCTCCTGTCACAAAAATATCCATATCCCATACACATTGGCATTACTGAGGCAGGAGCCGGAACTGCCGGTATCATAAAAGGAGCTGCCGGGATCTCAGTGATGCTTGCCCAGGGAATAGGGGACACCATCCGGGTAAGCCTGACTGGCCCCTCTGTCGAAGAAGTCAAGGTAGGCTACCATATCCTTGGCTCTTTGGAGATAAGGGAACGCGGGTACAACCTGATAAGCTGCCCCACATGCGGACGCAAAAGAATCGACGTTGCAAAACTTGTGGAAGAGGTGACCGCCCTTTTGCCTAAAAACATTAAGGATGGAACAACGATAGCAGTCATGGGATGTGAGGTGAACGGACCAAGGGAGGCTGCATGTGCCGACCTTGGCATTGCTGGCACCCCTGATGGTTTTGTGATCTTCCGCAAGGGAAAGGCGATTTGCAACGATACTTCCGAGAACCTAAAAAAGCGACTTATCGAAGAGATAAAGCGACTCTGATAGCCTTGTTGCAAAATAACACATTATATCTTGAAAATTGAACTCTTAGGGGCTTTAAGTTGATTTTTATTTGTGATATAATTTTTTTATGGTTAGTACGTTAGGCCCTGCCATTCAATTTTTGCAACATATATTAACCCATAACCCTGTTATTGCTGCTTTTTTTTAAGCCAAGCGTTGCTGAAGCTATTTTAAAAAATTTACCGGGGGGTGTAATTATGTGCCAAGATAAACCATTTTGTGTTTTCTCCGAAACCGGGGCGCTCAAACAGGTAATGCTTCATAGGCCTGGAAATGAACTTAACCGACTTACCATCAATAACATGAGCGACCTTCTCTTCGACGATCTTATCTGGCTTGAGCAGGCTCAGCGCGAGCACGATGAATTTGCCGACATACTCCGACGAGAGGGATGTGAAGTACTCTATTTCAACGAATGCCTCGCAAAAGTGCTTGAAGACAAAGAAGTTAGAGAATCATTGATCAAATCAGTTTTTATGCTTGAGTGTCTGGACCGTCACCTTTCTGAAGGACTTGCTGAAGTATTTATGGATCTCCCCTCTATCGATCTTGCCTCACACCTCATAAGCGGTTACAGCAAAAAAGAAGCCTCTTCATTATTCAAATCATCATTAAGCCTCATATCTAAAGTTGAAAACGGAGGAGATTTCGTAATCCATCCGATCCCAAACCTTTATTTCCAGAGAGACCCGGCTATTACAGTAGGATGCAGCATCGTTATAGGCCAGATGACCTATGAAGTTCGCAGAAGAGAGCCTCTTTACTGGAAATATATTACAAATCACCATCCCCGGTTCAAAGGCATAAACATCCTCTTCGGAGATGCTCCGGATGAAATATGGCCGCACAAGGTCGAGGGGGGAGATTTGCTGGTACTTTCTGACCGCGCCATGGCTATCGGTGTAAGCCAGAGAACTGCACCCACAACTGTACAGAGAATAGGGAAAAAGCTTGCACTGAACACCCATATAAGAAAGATCTTTGCTTTTGAGATTCCTAGAGAGCGTTACTGCATGCATCTGGACACAGTATTCACAATGGTAGACAAAGATGCTTTCACAATATTCCCGACTGTCATCAAGGTACTCAAGGTCTGGGAGATGGACTATGACGATAACGGAACACTTCTCTCCATAAAGCAGGCACACAACTGGAAAGAAGCTATAGCAAAAGAACTCGGGTTCGATAAGATAAGAGTCATCGAGATGAAGGGGAAGGATCAGGCAGAGACAGACAGAGAGCAGTGGCATGACGGCTGCAACACACTGGCAGTGGCACCGGGAAAGGTAGTCACTTACAACAGAAACCTAATGTCGAACAGACTTTTGAGAGAGAACGGCATAGAGGTCCTTGAGCTGAACGGTCCTGAACTCGGAAGAGGCAGAGGCGGTCCAAGATGCATGACCATGCCTCTGAACAGAGACCCAGTAGAATAGCTGATTTTTCTTAAGGCAATCGGAGTTATATTTTCCGCTAATATTTAACTAAAATTCAAGGAGGAGTATCCATGGCAATCAATCTTCGCAACAGACACCTGCTATCACTAAAGCACCACACCCCCCAGGAGATAGAATATCTTCTGGATCTCTCCGCTGATCTCAAAAATAAAAAACGAGCAGGGATCAAAGGCAACCTCATGGAAGGCAAGAACGTAGCCCTGATATTTGAGAAACCCTCGACCCGTACTCGCTGTGCATTTACTGTTGGGGCCATTGATGAAGGGGCACACCCGGAGTATCTTGGGAAAAATGACATACAGCTTGGTCACAAGGAAGATGTTGCTGACACAGCAAGAGTCCTTGGACGCATGTTTGACGGAATAGAGTTCCGCGGATTCAGCCAGAAGGTCGTGGAAGACCTTGCCAAATATTCTGGTGTTCCGGTATGGAACGGACTTACAGACGAATACCATCCCACACAGATACTGGCAGATTTCCTTACAGTTCGTGAGAATTTTGGCAAACTCAAAGGGATCAAATTTGTCTATGTCGGTGACGGACGCAATAATATGGCCAACTCACTGATGATAGGCGCTGCAAAGATGGGAATGCATTTCGTCATAGGTGCACCGAAATCACTCTTCCCTGATCCTGCACTGGTAGAGGAATGCAAAAAAATGGCAGAAGAGTGCGAGTCCGGAGCCACGATAGAGATAACTGACGACCCCAAGGCTGCAGTAAAGGACGCAGATGTAATCTACACCGATGTATGGGCATCCATGGGCGAAGAGGAAAAGCTTGCAGAGAGAAAGGCCATCCTGCAGCCTTACCAGGTAAACATGGACCTTATCAAGGCAACAGGCAATGACAATATGATTTTCCTGCACTGTCTGCCCGCCGTAAAAGGCTATGAGGTCACGGAAGAAGTCTTTGAATCCCGTTACGGAAGGCAGTTCGACGAAGCAGAGAACCGCATGCACACGATCAAGGCAGTAATGGTCGCAAGTATAGGTAATTTATAAATAAATAATTTTTATCTCTCAATGAGCGGGGATCCGGAGAACTCCGGGTCTCCGCTTATTTCTGCCCTATTTGCATTTAGACCTTGATGCATACTTTATGTTAGAATATATCGCGTCATAGTTCTCATTACATAAATACAAAGCGAGGCGTTGCCGCTTGTCTGTCTACAGGGATCCACAAAAAGTTACGGAATATCTTACAGAATGGATAAAAGAGCATTTCAGAACAGCAGGTGCAAAAGGTGCAGTCCTTGGGATCAGCGGCGGGATAGATTCTGCTGTGCTGGCCGGTCTGCTCTGCCGTTCTCTTGGAAAAGAGAATGTTGTAGGCGTGATTATGCCATGCCACAGCCAGCCCGTTGATGAAGAATATGCTCTTGAACTTGCAGCTATATTTGGGATAAGGAAATACAAAGTTGACTTAACAAAGACCTATGATCAGATGATATCTTCCATAAAGGAAGAAGGGCTTGATCTGGGAACTCTCCCTTCTGCAAATATCAAACCCCGGCTAAGGATGGCTACCCTTTACTCAATAGCTCAGCAAAACGGTTATCTTGTATGCGGCGGTGGGAACAGGGATGAGATAATGTACGGATATTTCACAAAATACGGTGATTCAGGCGTTGATCTCCTGCCGATGTCTGACCTTCTGAAAGGGGAGGTTAGAGCCCTTGCACTGCATCTGGGGGTCCCTCCAAACATAATCAAAAGGCCTCCGACTGCCGGCCTCTGGGCAGGGCAGACAGATGAATCAGAAATGGGGCTGACATACGAAGAACTGGACAATTATCTCGCCACAGGCGAAGCTGAAGATAGAGTGAAACAAAAGGTCGATAAAGCCATTGCAAGATCGGAACATAAAAGAAAATTTGCTCCAATGGCTTTGATACCAAAAAGTATTAAGTAAATAACTACTCTCTGATAGAGGTAGTCTAACTTGTAAATTATGAGGTGATTTTTTTGTCAGGACATTCAAAATGGGCAAATATCAAGCATCGTAAAGCCGCTCAGGATTCAAAGAAAGGGGTGGCTTTCCAGAAACTTGTTAAGAACGTCATCGCAGCAGCAAAGGCGGGCGGCGGTGACCCCAACGCAAATTTCAGACTTAAAGTTGCAATAGACAGAGCAAGAGCAGGCAACGTGCCTGTCGACAACATCGAAAGAGGGATCAAAAGGGGCACTGGTGAACTTGACGGCGCAATATTTGAAGAGATCCTTTACGAAGGATACGGGCCCAATGGAGTAGCAGTCATGGTACAAGCGTTAACAGACAACCGCAACAGAACAGCTCCGGAAATGCGTTCACTTTTTACGAAAACAGGCGGTTCAATAGGTGAACTTGGATGTGTCGCATGGAATTTTGACCGCAAAGGGATAATAGAGGTCACAGGAGAAGGCATCGACGAAGAAGAGATAATGATGGCTGCGATCGAAGCCGGCGCTGATGACGTAACTTCGGAAGAGGACGGATATGAGATAACATGCGACCCTTCTGTCCTGTCAGGTGTTGCAGAAACACTAAAAAACTCAGGATACAAAATAGAATCGATTGAAGTTGAAATGGTGCCTCAAAATACCGTTTCTATAACAAACAAGGCTGATGCAACCAAACTCCTTTCATTGGTTGAAAGATTCGAGGAACACGACGACGTTCAGGCTGTATACGCCAACTTCGACATACCGGACGAGATCCTTGCTGAGATCGACGGCTGAAAATACAAATAATAATGGTGTGAGAGCCCTGGGCATAGATCCGGGGCTCGGCACAATGGGATACGGAGTGGTTACCCAGTACGGTGACAGGCTTGTATGTGAAAGTTACGGAGTAGTGAGGACCCCATCCACGCTCTCCCTTACAAAAAGGCTTTCTTTGCTTTACGATGGACTGAAAGAAAAGGCGGGTGAGTATCCGCCCGATATAATAGCAGTGGAAAAACTTTTTTTCGGAAGGAATATCACGACTGCTGAAATGGTCTGGCAGGCAAGGGGAGTCATACTGCTTTTTGCAGCCCAGATGGGACTTGAGCCTTATGAGATAAAGCCTTCAGAAGTCAAGCTCGCTGTTTGCGGTTACGGCGCTGCAGAGAAGGGACAGGTGCAGGGTATGGTTGCAAACCTTCTCGGGCTGGAGAAAAACCCCACCCCCGATGACGCTGCGGATGCATTGGCGGTAGCTATTGCAGGACTTTCTATGTCATCATTCGACAGAAATATACTGAAGGGATACTGAAAATGATCAATTCACTTCGAGGCAAAGTTATATCCATAGGTGATGAAAGCATAACACTTGAGGTCTCTGGATTTGGCCTTGAGGTGTTCTCATCCAGGTCTCTCATGTCTCAGGCCTCTCTCTTAGAGGATCTTTTCTGCTTCGCCTACATGCAGGTAAGCGATGCTGGGATAAATCTTTTCGGGTTTTCTGACGAGCGTGAGCGACTGCTCTTTCTGGAACTTCTCCAGGTCAAGACGGTAGGAGGCAAGCTTGCCGTAACGCTCCTGCGACACCTCGATGCAGAACAGATCCTGCAGGCGATAGCATCGGGAAGCAGCGCAATGCTTACAGTTCCGGGTCTGGGTGCAAAGAGGGCAGAACGCATATGCTTCGAACTGAAAAATAAGATCTCGAAGAAATTCAGTGACATCAAAAGCTTTGGTGAACAGGGACAAAAAGATCACGTCTCGGACAGTTTCGTTATGGAAGCCCTCACAGGGCTAGGTTTCACCCAGGGAGAAGCAGTCCGCGCGATATCAAAGTCCAGGACCGAGGCAGGCCATGAAGCCTCATGGACAGAGGAAGCACTCCTTAAAGCCTCACTGAGCCTGCTTCGAAGGAACTGAAAGAAAAATGATGAGGGCAAATTATGATCGATAACAATGACAAACTCATAGAAAAAATAAAAAATGATAAAGAGGATGAGGTCTTCACACTGCGCCCTCAGGCGCTTGATGAATTTATCGGACAGGGCGGACTGAAGGACAAACTTACCATCTTCATGACAGCATCCCTCCAGCGAAGCGAGCCTCTTGACCACACGCTTTTTTACGGACCTCCAGGCCTTGGCAAGACGACTCTTGCAGGGATAATCGCGAAGGAAATGAAGGGCAACCTGCGCGTGACGACCGGACCCGCTCTTGAAAGGGCAGGGGACCTTGCTGCAATACTCTCCAACATCCAGCCCAACGATGTCCTCTTTATTGACGAAATACACAGGATGTCTGCTCACATTGAGGAGATACTCTATCCAGCAATGGAAGATTTTTCCCTTTCGATAATAGTGGGAAAGGGACCGCTCGCAAGAAGCATACGGCTCTCTCTTCCAAAATTCACCCTTATTGGGGCAACAACAAGGCTTGGACTCCTGACTTCTCCTTTAAGGGCAAGATTCGGCATAGTTGAACAGCTTCACCTTTATTCGCCAGACGAGCTTACTTCTATAGTAAAACGCGGAGCAGATGTCCTTGGTGTAAATATATCTGATGAGGCAGCTGTCGAAATTGGACTTCGTTCACGTGGAACGCCTCGTGTTGCCCTGAGGCTCCTTAAAAGGGTGAGGGACGTCGCTGAAGTGAAGAAAGTGGCCATTGTGGAAAGGGAGCTTTCCAAGTTTGCACTGGACATGCTAGGCGTTGATTCAGAAGGACTTGATGAAGGCGACAGAAAGTTCCTAATGGCGCTGGTCGAACTTTTCGATGGCGGGCCGGTGGGACTTTCAACCCTTGCGGCGGCCCTGAACGAAGATACCCAGACGATCGAAGATATATACGAACCCTACCTGATACAGAAGGGACTCCTGGAGAGGACCCCAAGAGGAAGAAAAGCGACCCGAAACACCTGGGATTATCTTGGGATACCCGTTTCTCCACATTTTGTTCAGTACCAGCAGATGCAGCTTTTGTCAGAGGAAGAGATTGAATGCAACAAATAGGCAAAATGCTTATTGCAGCAGGACTTGTCATAACTTTCGCAGGAATTGTCCTGTTGCTTGCAGGGCGTTTTAATCTGCCGTTCGGCAGCCTTCCGGGAGATATAACTTACCAGAAGAAAAACCTCACTGTATTTGCCCCATTTGGCACGATGCTTTTGATAAGCGTAATAATCACGATAATCCTAAACATCTTTTCCAGGTGGAAGCATTGAAAAAACTGCCCATATTTTTAATTCTTATCATTTCTCTTTTTTTCCATCCCTCTGAGGCATATCCCGTGATAAAGGAAGTTTCTGTTCTCCTGGAAAAAAGCGCTTCAAGCGGATCACTTTCCGGGACAGGGATAAAATTCACCGACCCGGATGGGAAAGAGATCGTCCTTTCCGGAACTTTGACCATCCAAAAAAGAGCCAGCGGAGAAATATCTGTCGGAAGCAACACTTTCAGAATGCCTTTAAAGGCAGTCGCTGATTTCCCTATGGGGTATAACGGAAATGCTTATCACGGCTCCTTGATATTTAAAAATTCATCAAATGGATTCAAGGTATCCAACATTGTAGATATTGAACAATACCTTCGCGGCGTGATAAAGGCCGAAATGAGTCCCAAGTGGCACATCGAAGCGCTCAAAGCTCAGTGCATCCTTGCAAGGACCTTTGCTGTCCGTGCAGGAGGCAAACATGGAGAAGACGACCTCTGCGACGGATATCACTGCCAGGTTTACAAAGGCATATCAGGTGAAGACCGGATCGCTGACAGGGCGATCGAAGAGACTTCCGGGCTTATACTCAGATGGAATGGAAGCCCTGCCAGTGTCTATTACCATTCGGACAGCGGAGGGATGGTAACTTCTTCAGGCAACGTATGGGGAGGGGATATCCCTTACCTCGAACCAAAGGCAGAGCCATTTGCTTATTCTGGCCCAAACACTATCTGGGAGATCAGCTTGCACATGTCCTTAATCGAGTCAAAACTTATCGGTAATGGTATAAATATTGGAACTATACATTCTATCACACCTCTCAAAAGGGATGAATCCGGAAGGATACTGAAAATGGAGATCAAAGGCACAGGAGGAACCAAGGCCATTTCGGGCTATACATTCAGAAACCTTGTCGGAGCTGGCAAGATAAAAAGCACTCTGTTCGAATTTGGGGCCCGTTCACCTTACATAAACGAGGAGCGCGGATCACTGCCTCTTTCACCGTTACCAAAGAAAAACATTAATAAGTCCTCAGCAGTGACAGTGACCGAAAAGATAGACCTATCCGAAATGCCTGAAGATGAGGAAGAGAAGCTGATCTGGCTCACCAAGAAAAGGGTCTTTACCACACTTGAGCTGATGGAGATCCTCTCAAAGCCCGATGATTACGACCTATTCATAGAAAAAGGAATAGCCAGAGCAGAGGGACGCCTTCCAATGCCAGAGCAACCCTCTGAAAGTACTGATGTGGATCTGGCTGAAACAACAGGGATACCCGAGATAAAATACTCTCCGGACCTTTCAATGGCTCCTGCCTCCGGTCAAAGCGTAACTATATTCGGAAGGGGCTCCGGACACGGGGTCGGCATGTCCCAGTGGGGGGCAAAAACTATGGCAGAAAAAGGCTGGACATTCGCACAGATACTCGAATATTATTTCCCCGGAACAACAATAGGACAGTGAGGAAGGATATTTTGGACATTACCGTACCGGATTTTTCAAAGACTTCAACATTTGATTACTATCTTCCCAAAGAACTTATCGCACAGGACCCAGTAGAACCGAGAGATTCATCAAGGCTGCTGGTCCTTCATAAAGATTCAGGGACAAGAGAACACAAAATATTCAGAGATATCAAGGATCATCTTAGAAAAGGTGACCTGCTTGTACTCAACGATACAAGGGTGATTCCGGCACGTGTCCCGGGGATCAAAAAAAATAGCAAAGCGGAAGTGGAGATCTTTTTCCTCTCTCCGGCTGCTGAACCAAATATGTGGACAGCTCTCGTAAGGCCAGGCAGAAAACTTAAAGAGGGAACACATGTCCAGCTGGGAGAGGACGTGGAGATAGTAGTAGGCGAAAGGCTTGAAGACGGGGTAAGGAATGTTTATTTCGCCCCTTCTGCAGATCCTTTTGCGATCATACACAAATACGGCACGACGCCGCTTCCGCACTATATCACTGAGACTCATGCGGAGCCTGAGCGCTACCAGACCGTATATTCCAAACCTGAAAAGGAAAATTCCGTCGCTTCGCCCACAGCGGGGCTTCATTTCACGAAGGAACTCCTGAAAGAGATCAGGACAATGGGCGTAGATGAGGCTTTTGTTACGCTGCAGGTTGGACTGGGCACTTTCCGTCCTGTTAAAACAGAGAACTTATCTGAACATATAATGCACAGTGAGCTATGCGAAATATCAAACATTACTGCCCGAAAAATTGCAGAAACAAAAATGAGCGGAGGCCGTGTGATCGCTGTAGGGACCACGGTCGTAAGGACTCTTGAATCCTTCGCCATGCACTACGGTGAAATCAGGCCGGGAATTCTTGACACAAGACTTTTTATCACACCCGGGTTCAACTTCAGGGTCATCGATGCTCTGATAACGAATTATCATCTGCCGAAAAGCACGCTGCTTATGCTGGTTTCCGCTTTCGGCGGATATGACAGAATCATGGAGGCATACAACGAAGCTGTCGATCTTAAATACCGCTTCTTCTCGTTCGGGGACTCCATGTTCATCTGCTGAAGATTTATGAGAGGCTGCCGGAAATTATTCCGGCGGGATTCAATTGCAAATCTGTTGGAAATCAATGGGGGATCAATAGTTAAATCAAAAAATAGGGACAGGGATCAAATTTTAAATGTTGGGTAAATAGGTGTATAAAATAATGAGTCGAGCCTATCTCAGGCCCAACTCATTATTTTTATAATTTGACAGTTTTTTATTAGGCTACGCGTTCGGACAGTTTGTGGACTTCAAGCACTGAGGTGCTTCCCGCATGATAGGCCAGCGTTGTTGGTGTCTCTCCGTCAAGGACAAGGAAATCTGCCTGTTTGCCGGGTTCAAGGCTTCCGACCTTATGCTGCCTGTTGACTGAGTATGCCGCATTCAGTGTTGAGGCGACAAGAGCTTCTTCTATAGTCATGTTCATATTCATTACACCCAGACCGAATATGAATGGCACCGACTCACAGAAGCAGGATCCGGGGTTGCAGTCCGTAGCAAGTGCTACCGGGACATCCCAGTCTATCATTTCCCTGCCTCTGGCGTAGGGCTTTTTCAGGCTGTAGGCAGTCGCCGGAAGAAGTACCGCTATAGATCCGGCATGTCCCATAGCACGAAGGTTCTCTTCGCTTGCGGCAAGGAGGTGCTCTGCAGACCTTACTCCGAGTTCTGCAGCAAGTCCGGCTCCGCCCAGATCGTGGACTTCATCGGCGTGTATCTTCATTTCAAATCCCAAAGCCTTCGCCGCTTTGAGTATCTTCCTGCTCTGGTCTACAGAAAAAACGCCCTCTTCGCAGAATATGTCGCAGAACTCCGCTATTCCCTGATCTTTTACCTTTGGGAGCATCTCGTTGATTATGAGATCAACAAAATCGTCAGGTCTTTCCTTGTATTCAGCAGGAACAGCATGTGCACCCATGAACGTCGGGATAACATCAAGCGGGGTCTCTCTTGATATCCTACTAATAACCGAGAGCATCTTCAACTCCAGTTCGAGGTCAAGTCCGTAACCGCTCTTGATCTCAACCGTTGTCGTACCTTTTGCAAGAGCTGACATGGCAAGTTTTTTTGTGTTACAGAAGAGCTCTTCTTCTGTAACGGATCTTACTGCCTTTACAGATGAAAGTATGCCGCCCCCGCGCTTGAGTATCTCGAGGTAGGGGAGTCCGTCCAGTCTCATCTTGAACTCGTCCTCGCGCCTCTTTGCGAAACAGAGATGAGTGTGCGGGTCTACAAATCCGGGTATCACACAGGCTCCTTCCATGTCTCTCTCTTCATTGACAAAAGACGGGGAAGACAGCCCATTAAGTACTTCTTTTTCGTCTCCTATGGCCTCTATCAGGCCATTGACTGTAAGAATGGCTCCCCGGCTATACTCCTTTATCTTTCCCTGCTCTTTGCCCCTCAGAGGGTGTCCTGAATCAAGCGGGGTAAATACCCTTGCGTTCCTGTATAGTTTTACTGTCATTCCGCCCTCTCTCCCATCAGTTCAAGGAGCTGGAGCTCCAGCACCTGTGCGGGATCGAAGTCATTGATCTGCATGTAGTACGCAGCACTCTCAAGTATGGCGTTTACAGGGATCATTCCGTATACCTCGGTCTCAATGACCTGTACGCCCCATCTTCTGGCTTCCATCCTTATCATTTCAAGCACCCTGTAGAGCGAGTTCTTTTCGTAATCTACAAGGTTCATGCTGACCTGGGTGATACCGCGTTCCTCAAGTGCAAGGCCTATGCCCTTTACGTGACAGAAACCGCCGGACGATGCCCTTACTGTGTTTGCGATTTTTTTGGCAACATCCAGGTCAGTTGTGTCAAGGTTGACGTTGAACGCAACAAGGAACTTGCGGGCTCCAATGACTGTGGCTCCGGCCGTAGGGTGGAGTCCGGGTCCGCCCACATCAGGCATTCTTTCTTCTTTCGTTTTTGCCTCTTCCTTAAGGACTTCATACTGTCCCTTGCGGATGACCTCCAGGCGTTTTCTTTCCGGTCGCCTGGCTGCATCTTCATAAAAGTAGACAGGGATCCCACATTCTTTGAAATAACGCTCCCCGAAATCGTGGGCAAGCTTTATGCACTCTTCCATTGATATCCCCTTTATTGGGGTAAAGGGTACAACGTCAATTGCTCCGATCCTTGGATGTCCACCCTGATGGGAGTTCATGTCGATATTTTCAAGTGCAGTCTTTGCGGCTTCTATCAGTGCGTCCTGAATGGGCGCAGGAGCTCCGACAAGGCTTATGACCAACCTGTTGTGGTCTTCGTCAGCGCGATGGTCGAGAAGGTAAACCCCTCTTTTATCCTTAAAACAATCAACTATTTTTTCAATGACTTCCGGGCGCCTTCCTTCACTGAAGTTCGGCACACATTCGATCAACTGCATTGCCATACTCATTCCTCCCTGTATTTGATAAAGTTTGATATTTTTTACTTCAGCTCGCCGATCTCTTTCTCGACTGCATCAATTATAGTGCCATCAGTCACCAGTTCAAGAGATTTAAGCATAAGTGGCTGCATATACTGGTCCTTCGCGTAGAATGGGACTTCCCTGCGGAACGCCTTATAAGCAACAGATGTACCACGCCCCGGTTTCAGGGGAGCCCTGAAATCGATGCCCTGTGCAGCGTTCAGCATCTCTATTGAGATCACGCGTGTAGTGTTGTTCAATATTGTAAGTGCTTTTCTTGCGCTGTAGCCGCCCATTGAAACGTGGTCTTCCTGTCCAGCAGAGGTAGGGATGGAGTCCACACATGAAGGATGTGCCAGGACTTTATTTTCAGAAACTATTGCAGCAGCGGTATACTGAGGGATCATGAACCCACTGTTAAGTCCGCTCTCTGCAACAAGGAAAGGTGGAAGATCAGACAGTTTGTGGTCTACCAGTCTTGCCACACGTCTCTCTGATATGTCAGCTATCTCAGCTACAGCAATGCCGAAGAAATCCATAGCCATGGCTATGGGCTGTCCATGGAAATTGCCTCCGCTGATCGCCTCTCCGTCCTGGTGGAAAATGATCGGGTTGTCGGTCACTGAATTGATCTCGATGTTTAATACGGTCTCAACATACGAAAGAGCGTCCCTGCTTGCCCCATGGACCTGGGGGAGGCAGCGCAGAGAGTAAGCGTCCTGCACTCTGTCCTTTTTGTATGTTTCGATTATCTCGCTGCCTTCGGTAAGCCTTCTCATGTTTTCTGCAACGATGCTCTGCCCGACCTGTGGACGCAGATCGTGTGTGCGTCTGTCAAAGGCGTATGGGACAGCGTGAAGGGCCTCCGCTGAGAGAGCTGAAGCAATGTCAGCATTCTTCATCAGTCTCTTTGCATCATAAAGGCAAAGAGTTCCTATGCCTGTCATGACAGTAGTACCGTTGTTAAGGGCAAGTCCCTCTTTAGGCATCAGATCGACCGGCTTAAGCCCGTTAATGCTGAGCGCCTCAAGGGTCGGCATTTTTTTGCCTTTATAAACGACGTCTCCAAGACCTATCAGTGTGATGGCAAGATGTGAAAGAGGGCAGAGGTCGCCGCTTGCTCCTACCGATCCCTGGCGCGGTATCACCGGATGGATGCCCATGTTGAGATAGTTGACAAGCTGGGTCAGAGTCTGAAGGCTAATACCCGAATATCCTCTTGTAAGTGTATTGATCCTGAGGAGCATTATTGCCCTGACGTAATCTTCCGGAAGCGCTTCTCCAAAACCGCATGCATGGCTCATAAGCAGATTTTCCTGGAGCTGGCGGCTTTGGTCACGAGGAATGACCACGGATGCCAAGTCTCCGAAGCCTGTGGTCACGCCATAAACAACGCGTCCTTCGTTCACCCATTCCTTGACCGAATCAGCGCATTCTGATATAAGTTTTTCTGCCCCGGGGTCAAGCTCTACCTTGTAACCATTTCTTGCAACGTTGACAATATCGCTAATAGTAAGAGATTTTCCGTCTAAAACTACTGAATTTGAGTTCATTACAAAATCCCCCTTTTTATTGTTTAGATGCTGATGTCCTGGTTCTGTGGTGCTATAATCATGGTATTAAGATGAATCATTTTACTGTTAGATATTTATCATATTTCACAGCTTTAATACTTTCCATTCCTAAATCTTTGCGTTACAATTAGTATAATCAGATATTTATCTTAGTCAAGATAAATATCACATGATATTAGAAATCATTATGAATGGAGTTGACCTAGCATGTTTGATCCAAAAACAGGAAAAGCACTCGAGATCACACTGGACTTTCAGGAAGGTCTCCCGCCCAAAGCGGAATTCGAGCAGGGGATCAGAAGAGCTCCAAACAGGGGACAGGTACTGAACGATAAAGAAACGGTACTGGCTCTTAAAAATGCGCTTCGTTACATACCTGAAAAATACCACAAAGAGATAGCTCCGGAATTTCTGCAGGAATATCGCGAGCACGGACGCATATATGGTTACCGTTTCAGGCCTCAGGGACGACTCTACGGCAAGCCGATCAATGAATACAGGGGCAAATGCACAGAAGGCAAGGCATTCCAGGTAATGATCGACAACAACCTGGACTTTGACGTAGCTCTCTATCCATACGAACTTGTAACATACGGAGAGACGGGACAGGTATGCCAGAACTGGATGCAGTACCGGCTGATAAAGAAATACCTTGAAATACTTACACCTGATCAGACTTTGGTCGTTCAGTCAGGACATCCTCTGGGCCTTTTTCGTTCCGATCCTGGGGCTCCGAGGGTAATACTGACTAACGGACTTATGGTAGGCATGTTTGACAACCCAAAAGATTTTACGAGGGCAGCAGCACTCGGAGTTGCGAATTACGGACAGATGACGGCAGGCGGATGGATGTACATAGGTCCTCAGGGAATCGTCCACGGAACATATAACACACTCCTCAACGCCGGCAGGAGCAAATTCCACCTTCCTGAAGGCAAAGGTCTCGCAGGACACCTTTTCGTATCTTCCGGACTTGGCGGAATGAGCGGAGCGCAGCCAAAAGCAGCAGAAATCGCTGGAGCTGCGTCGATCGTCGCTGAGGTTGACCCTTCCCGCATAGACACAAGGCACAGCCAGGGATGGGTCAGCAGGAGGACCAGGGATCTTCCTGAGGCCTTCAAATGGGCAAGGGAAGCAATGAATGAGGGCAAGCCACTTTCGATCGCATACGAGGGCAACATCGTCGACCTTCTGCAGTTCGCGCTGGACAATAATATCAACATAGAACTGCTTTCCGACCAGACATCATGCCACGCAGTATACGACGGCGGATACTGCCCGCAGGGCATTTCGTTCGAAGAGAGGACAAGACTGCTTACAGAAGACAAGGAAAAATTCTGCAGGCTCGTAGACAAGACTCTAAGGAAACATTATGAACTGATCAAGGCGCTGACAGAAAAAGGAACATATTTCTTTGACTACGGCAACTCCTTTATGAGGGCCGTCTTTGACGCGGGAGTCACCGAAATAGCCAAAAACGGAGTAGATACATATGAGGGGTTCGTCTTCCCCTCATATGTAGAAGACATTATGGGCCCGCTCCTTTTCGACTACGGCTACGGTCCCTTCCGCTGGTGCTGTCTGAGCCGCGATCCTGAAGACCTCAGGAAGACAGACAAAGCCGCTATGGACTGCATTGATCCCAGCCGCAGGTTCCAGGATCACGACAACTGGGCATGGATCAGGGACGCAGAAAAAAATAAACTCGTTGTTGGTACCCAGTGCAGGATACTGTATCAGGACGAAGAGGGCAGGGTGCGCATCGCACTTAAGTTCAACGAGATGGTCCGTACGGGAGAGATAGGACCTGTAATGCTCGGAAGAGACCACCACGACGTATCCGGAACCGATTCACCCTACCGCGAAACTTCCAACATAAAAGACGGAAGCAACATAATGGGCGAGATGGCCATACACTGCTTTGCGGGAAACTGCGCCAGGGGAATGAGCATGGTCGCACTGCATAACGGCGGAGGAGTAGGGACAGGCAAATCCATAAACGGCGGCTTCGGCCTTGTGCTTGACGGAAGCGAGAGGGTAGACAGCATAATTAAAGCCTCTTTGAGCTGGGATGTTATCAGCGGAGTTGCCAGACGCGCATGGGCAAGGAACGAAAACGCGCTTTCAACAGTCGGAGAGTTCAACCGCAAGAGAAGCGACGGTCACATCACCGTTCCGTTTATAGCTGACGATGAATATCTGACAAAACTTGTAAAAGAATAGAGGGGGGATATCTATGAAATTTGAAAGAATGGAAATACGCGCGTTTCTCGACGAGCTTGCCTCGGATTCACCGGCACCCGGAGGAGGAAGCGTAGCAGCCCTTTGCGCCTCTCTTGGCTCTGCGCTTGTTTCAATGGTGTCCAACCTTACGATAGGCAAGGAAAAATACAAAGAGAGCTGGCAGCTGATGGAGGAAGTCGTCGGCAAGAGCGAGTCCCTGAGGTTCAAGTTCGTGGAACTGATGAACAGGGACACCGAATCCTTCAATACTTTCATGGCTGCAATGAAGATGCCTAAGGCAACAGAGGAAGAGAAGTGTATCCGCAAAAAAGCAATGGGAGAGGCTTCAAAACTTGCCACAGAGGTCCCTCTTCTTACTCTCGAAGCCTGCGTAGAAATGACTGAACTGGCTTATCTGGCAGCAAAAAACGGCAACACAAATACGATAAGCGATGCGGGAAGCGCTGCACTGATAGGAGAAGCTGCAGGAAAAGCCGCAGCTTACAATGTGAAAATAAATCTTCCCGGCGTAACTGACGAAACTTTTGCAGCGGATTTCAAAGCCCGTATGACAGAGGCCCTTCAGCAGCTAGGCATTAACGCAGACAAGACAACTGATATCCTTGACAAGGCACTGCAGTAATTTCGACCGGAACAACCAATAATTATAGGGCTGCCCGGCCAAGACCGTGGCAGCCCTTTTCTTTTTCAGATCAAGAAAAAATATACTATCGCCGGATCTTTTTATCTGTTGATAAATATTAACCCCGAAATACAGAGGATCATTCCAATGATGTTGTTCATCGTAAGGTTTTCCCTGTAGAAGAATACACCTATCAGTACCAGCGCGACTGCAAGACATATATTGGCTACCAGTGATCCGATACTGATGTTCCATCCGACCTTGTACATCATTATGAATCCAAGCTCAAGACAGACTATTGCTGCGCCAAGCAGGATGCTGTTCCACCTTATCCCTCTTACGTCAATGGAAATATCCTTGAAGTGGCCGGTATAGAGATAGAGGCCCAGACAGACAGATGCTGCTATAAGGTATGTGACAAGAAGCGAAAAATAAGGGTCCGCTCCGCCTGATAATGATTTTGAACAGATGTGATACAGAACATTTGAAAAAACGATAAATCCTATGGGCCAGTAGTAGTCCAGCATTTTTCTCTTATCCTCCCCGGAAGATCCTTATCCTTCTCAGCCCGGTCAGAAAGTTTTGGACTCCCAGGCCGGGACCAGGATATCATAGATCAGACCCTTCCATTAAATCAACCGTGAAAAGAGCTATGCCTTTCAAAAAAATTACACTCAGTTTCACAATAAAAAGGCAGGCGGGAGAATGGTTGATGTCTGCATTCCTCCCGCCTGCTGCCTACCGGTCTTTGATATTAATCAAGAAAAATTACTCAGCCTCCGTAAAATCTATAAGGGTGAGCCAAAGCATGTCCCCGCTCTTTTCCAGTTTTTTTCTGATCGATTCGTCAATGTCGCTGTCTATCTCAAGCGCGCCAAGGGCAAGTCCGCTGTTGTCCTTTCTTCCAAGGGCAAAATTGGCAATGTTGATCTTGGACTCACCAAGTATATTTCCAATCTTTCCTATTACACCGGGCCTGTCGTGATTCTGGAAAAGTATGAGTTTGCCGTTGGGAACAAAGTCGAGCCAATATTCGTTTACCTTTACGATACGCATACGGCCCTCTTCAGTGATGGTACCAATAAGCGACACTTTGCACTTTTCGGCATCCAGTGTTATCTCAACAGTATTTTTATATGTTTTAGGATCTCCAATGCTCTCTTCCACTGTCAGACCGCTGTCCTTGGCAAGGAGGGGAGCCAGCATGTATGAAACTTCGGGACCGCGGCTGACTTCAAAAAGGCCTTTAAGTACAGCGATGCTGTAAGCGCAAAGTCTGTTTGGCATTGGTTCATCCTCGCTGAACATATCTCCGCGCAGCATAATGTGGCAGCTCTGTACAGCACCGCACTCTGTTTCCGCAAGTTTGGCTCCCAGTATTCCCATTTTCCTTGAAAGCATTAGGAATGCTTTCTGGGCCTTGTTAAGCTTTTGCTCCAGAAAGGGGAGGTTTACGGCATGTTCGTACGGCTCTCCCCGCAGTGCAGCTATCATATTCTCTGCAGCGATCTTTGCCACCTCTGTCTGTGCCTCTTCTGTACTGGCTCCAAGGTGCGGAGTTATAACGATCCTGTCCTCAATGTCTTTGGCAAGGAAGGGGTGACCTTCACACATAGGTTCCGCGGTATAAACGTCAAATGCTATCCCCGAAAGCCTTCCGTCCCTTACCGCATCTGCTGCGGCCTTTTCGTCAACTATACCGCCTCTTGCGCAGTTGATGAGATATGCTCCCTTTTTGAATGCTTTCAGCATTTTTTCATCGATAAGATTCGTGGTATCAGATGTCAAAGGCATGTGGATCGTGACAACGTCAGCTATTGAGAGCGCATCAGCAATATCTTCCCTCATTGGTATGCCCAGTGATTCGGCCTTCTTCTTCGGCGTGTAGGGATCGTATGCGATCACATCCATCCCAAAAGCGCGGCAGCGCTGGGCAACTGCGGCTCCTATCCTTCCAAGTCCGAGAACGAGGACCTTCTTTCCGCTGAGCTGATGGCCTGAGAATCTTTTTCTGTCCCATTCACCGCTCCTGAGGGAACCAAATGCCTGCGGAACCTTTCTTACTAGACCCAACATAAGAGCCATTGTCAGCTCTGCTGCTGCAAGTGTGTTTCCGGTAGGTGCATTTATTACCACTACGCCTTTACGGCTCGCAACAGGAACGTTGACATTGTCCACCCCTACACCTGCACGGGCAACTACCTTCAATTTGACCGCGGCGTTCAGGGCCTCCTCGTCCATCTTTGTTCCGCTCCTTGTGAGAACAGCGTCCATTTCGGGCAGTTTTTTAAGAAGGTTTTCACGTGTCATGCCGACTTCTTCTATCAAATCAATGTCAGGAGCATCTCTGAGCATCTGAAGGCCGGCTTCACCGACAGTCTCCGCCACAAGTACCTTCCATTTTTTATTTTGAGCCATGGTCATTAATCCTCCCTGTTCCAGATATTCCAGGCTTCTGCAAGGAAATCTTTTTTTAGAGTCTGTGCCATATCTGCAGCTCCGTAGAGTGATCCAAGGATGATGCAGAGTTCTGGCCATCCCCAGTTGTTGTAGTGTGCGACCCTGATAAGTTCCCCTTTAAGCTTTCCCTGTCCGCCGGCTGTTTCAATCCCCATCGCGCGAAGTTTTTTACGAACCGCTTCCGTGTCACCTCCGGGATATTTGAAGGCGGTAACTCCAGGAGAGCGGGCCTCCGGGCATTTGACAAGAAGATCAAATCCCATTGCTTCAAGTCCGGCAATAAGGGCGTCGGCGTATTTCCTTCTCGATTTGAACCAAACACCTGTACCTACCTCCAGTATCTCCTCCAGAGCTTCGTCGAGGGCATAGTAAAGTGACACAGGTGGTGTAAAGGGATTTGCCGGGGATTTTGCTTCCAAGTCTTTTTTGTGAAGCTTCAGATCGTAGCTGTAACTGGGGCATGTTTTTCCTTCAAGAGCATTCCAGGCTTTTTCTGAGAGCCAAACAAGCCCAAGTCCCGGAGGGGTAAGAAGTCCTTTCTGAGAGGCTGTTCCTATTGCGTCAATACCCCATTCCTGCGGAAAGCACTCCATAGCTCCAACCGAGCTGACTCCGTCAACAAGTATTAGAGGACGGTCCTTTTCAGGGATTGCTGCTATTATTTCTTTGATCGGATTAACAACGCCTGTCGATGTCTCATTCTGAGTTATCATGAGAACTTTGCAGCCCGGATTGTTTTTAACTGCTTCAGCGGCAATTGCCGGCATAACCGGGTCACCGAACTGCACATCAATATTGATGCCTTCAGCGCCTGTCCTCAATGCAATTTCACGAAACCTGTTACCAAAAACTCCGCATGAGATCGAAATGAATTTATCGCCTTTTTCAAGAAAGTTGACCGCCATACACTCAAGAGCTCCTGTACCTGAGGATGGAAGTATTATTACCGGACCATCACTTTTTAACAGTTCACGGAGATTCTTCTCGATTCGCGTAAAAAGCTCTGAAAAAGCAGGACACCTGTGTCCTATCAGCGGACGTGCACCCGCCCTCAGTACTTCTGCCGGCAGTTCCACCGGACCGGGGGTCAGCAGATATTTCGTATTCATTCATATTTCCTCCTTATTATGATGATCAAAATTTTGTAACAAAAAAGGGACCGGAAGAAATCCTCCGGTCCCTGAAACGCCTTGATGTTCTAGAAAATTTTAGTGATTTTCTCTATTCATCGGGTACACGTTTCGGGACCGGCAAAGACAACCAGAGCCGCCGCATGAGAAAGAAACGCCGGAAGAGAGAGATGATGACGAAATGCCTGAATAAGCAAAACATGCTGATCTTCTCATTTTAAGCGCTCCTTTCCTGTGTCCCCGTTGAATGGTTAACATATATACTCTCCTTTTGGTTAAATGTCAAGCATTTCTTTAAGGCATGGTTGAACACAAAGGCGGGGAATTTGCAGCCTACGGCTGCGGTGAATTCGCGTCCTGCGGACGCTGGGGAATTTGCTCGCTTCGCATCGCGGAGAATTGCGGCCAAGGGCCGCGGAGTTTCAAAATCACCGTCTTTCCCGAATGCTCCAATCGGGAACCCAGCAGCTTTGGATTTAGGTAGCATAAATCCAGTCATAGCAAGAATATAATGACACTGGAACGCCGATTGATGCACTCGGGGGAGACGATATAAAAGGCTTTCATTCCCCGCCGGATGGGTCTTCCGGCAAATTCCCCAGCGGCCGAAGGACGCGAATTCCCCGCAGCCCAGAGGCTGCAGTTCGGCCATTGTATCCCGGCAACTTCGCTATTTAACCTTATCGCCATTAAAGGTATAATTCCTACGTGTGCCCGTCTGTCGAATAATTGGGCAAACCGTGGAGAGTAAGGAGAGAATTTTTTGACGAACAGGACAAGAGATCTGATACCGTCTTTAACAGCTTTGATACTTTTCTGTTTCCTTTGCTTTGTTATTCCCGCAATATATCCTGACATGTTCGCCTACTCATCAAAAAAAATCGAAGTAACAATAACAGGAGGCATGTCTGCAGGGCAGGCCGCGAGGGCGCTGAAAGAGTCAGGCGTGGTTCGGGACGCAAATAAACTCGTCAAATGGATGATCAAACTTGAAATAGACAGGACACTCAGACCGGGAACATACCTTATTGCCCCCGGTGATGAAATTTCTGTAGCAAACCAGCTTAAAGCAGCCAGGCCAGTGAGCCTCAACGTAATGATTATACCGGGGACAAGATACAGCACAATTAACGCCGCTCTGAAACTGCCTGAGGGTGATGACGGACTTTTAAGGGCCCTCTCCGATAAGGAGAATTTCCCTTCCGAACTTCATGACCTGCTGCCGGATGATCCAAAAGACAGGATAGTTTTCTTACTGCCTGAAACTTATTCCCTGGCTCCGGGCAACAGTGTAGGGGTGCAGACAGTAAAGAGGGCGTCCAGGCTCTGGATGGAAAGAGTAGGGAAGTTCCTTCCTGAGAATGCAGATAAGAAATTCACTGCTCAGAGGGGGATACTCGCTTCTATAGTCGAGGGCGAGGCAAAGATAGAAGAGGAACGCCCGATATTGGCCGGAATATTCTTAAACAGGATAGATAAATGGATGCCCCTCCAGTCTTGCGCGACCGTGATCTATTGCTGGGACGAACTGGGAATAAAAAAGAAGAACCTTACATACAAAGATCTGGAGATCGATTCACCATACAATACGTACAGGAACAGCGGACTGCCTCCGGGACCTATATCAGTACCTTCGGAGGATTCGTGGTTAAGCGCACTGCAGCCTGCAAAGACAGACTACCTTTTTTTCTTTGCAACTCCGGAAGGAAACCACATATTCAGCGGGACATACGAGGAACATCTGAAAAAACAGAAGGAGATGACCGAGTGAAGCCGCAACTGAGCGTGATCTCGCTTAAGGTACCTCAAAAAGATATATACTATATCAGCTGGACTATAGACGCATGCGAAGGCCTTGGACTCCTGAGGACAGACGACCCCAAAATGGGAGAGGTAACGGTCTTCACGCCTTCAGAACTTTTGGGAGACATGCTGGGATGCATAGAAGGCCTGAAGAATGAGGGACTGGAGATAAATATAGTCAATGTCAGCTGACCGACAGGAGAGAGAAAATGCAGGAAAAACAAATTGAAATTATCAGGCAGAAACTTGCCGAAACACATAAAAAAGGAGCCGTGCACGCTGACGTTTTTATTCAGGCCGGAACTGCACACTCGGCACACTATGAAGACGGCAGGATAGAAGAACTCTCATCCTCCAACACTGACGGTTCAGGAGCAAGGATCATCGCAGGGAACAAAACATTTTATTCCCATTCTCCAGGCACCTCGGTATCAGGCATATCACAAATCATTTCTGAAGCTGAGACCTCAGCATTCGGTACATCATCCCTGAATGCTGAAAAGGGCAGGGACCCCATCCTGATGATGGAGGAACATATCTCGCCTCCGGAGATAGGTTATATGAAAGAGCTCGATCTTAAGATCAGGAAAAGTTCCAAATATGTAAGACAGGCAGCTTTCAGATACAGCATCTCAAAGAGGAATGTCCTGATAATTAGGTCAGACGGCATTTGCGCCGAGGACAGCAGGACATATTGCAGTTTTTCCGCACAGATAATAGCGGAAAAAGACGGAACACTTCAGACAGCCTCGGAGAGACGCTGCATGGCGGTTCCGCACCCTGATTTCTGGTCGGGTTCGGACCCGCAGAAGATCGCCTTCGCCGCGCTTGACAGAGCCCTTCTTATGCTTGAGGCAAAACCCTGCCCGGCAGGAAAGATGAAAGTCCTGCTGGCCGGAGAGGCCGGCGGCACAGTTATCCACGAAGCATGCGGACATGGGCTGGAAGCTGATATAGTAGAAAAGGACCATTCAATATACAGAGACAAGATTGGAGAAAAAGTGGCACATGATTCGGTGACTATGATAGATGACCCTATGATCCCGTGCCTCTACGGCTCATACAGATTTGATGACGAGGGAACTCCTGCCAGGAGAAACGTACTGATCGAAAATGGAGTATTAAAGGCTTATCTGACCGACATACTTTCTGCCAGTACGTCGAACCTTCCTCTTACAGGAAACGGCAGGAGGCAGTCATACAGGAACATCCCTGTGCCAAGGATGAGCAACACTTTTCTCGCTCCGGGTGATTCCAACTTTGAGTCGATGCTGGCTCAGACCGACAGCGGACTTCTGGTCAAAAAGATGGGGGGAGGGGAAGTCAACCCTACTACCGGGGATTTTGTCTTTTATGTCTCAGAAGCGTATATAATTAAAAAGGGTAAGGTATCACACCCTGTAAAGGGTGCAATACTCACGGGCAACGGACCCGATGTGCTGCAAAATATTATTTCACTGGGAAAAGACCTTTACATGGATCCCGGTGTCTGCGGAAAATCTGGGCAGGGAGTACCTGTTACTGACGGACAGCCATCTATGCTGATCGAAGGGATGACTGTAGGAGGTAGTGAGGCCTAATATGATCTTCGGAAAAAAGAGCAAGAGGGATGAAAAACCAGCTTTACGTCAGCCCAAAACAAAGACAAAACTGACAGACGGCGGGGCATGGACAAAGCTTGCTTACGTTGTCCTTGTGCTGATTTCCCTTTACCTTACAGCATCTTTTTACACTCCCTGGACCGGCACCCTGGGACAGAGAGCCTCTTCAGCGATCCTTGAAACGATCGGCGGATCCTCGATAATACCAATTCTTTTTGCACTATATTTCAGTATTTCAAAGCTCCTTTCAAGGAAGGTGCCTAATCTGATCAGGCAGTCTGCGGGCACCTTACTTTTGTTTTTCACTGCATCCCTGCTTCTGGGTCTCAATACTATGACATCTGACCTCACAAACTATCCCATCTGGCTTTCTCCGGGAAATTTCGGTACTTCTTTTGCTGAACAGGCATTCTCCTTGCTTGGAGCATTTGGCACATTCATAGCAGGAGCTCTTTCTATATATATTTCAATGTTACTTTATAATATCCCCCTATTTTCTCATATAAAACTGCCCGGTTCATCCTTTTTTAATCTTTTCCGAAAGAAGGAAAAGGGCTCCGGGGAACATGCAGCGGAAAAGACATCCAGGGATGACGCGATCAATATTTCCGAATACGAAGGATCTGATTACTTCGGTCCGGCCGGAGAAGAGATAGATCAGCCCCCGATAACTGTTACAGGGCTTGGCCTGCAGGGATCAGAAGAATCGGTGTATTCCAGCGAGCAAATCCAGGACCCTGAATTCAACCTGGACGAAGACCCCTTATATGATGGAGTGGAGCAGGGAGTTTTTCCTCCGCCGATCGAAATATTCGGAAAAGAAGAATCTCATGAGGGAGAGATGGACGAAGAAAAATCCATGCCCCTGGGTGATAAGATAATAAAAGCCCTCAAACAGTTCAACATTGAAGCCAGGCTGGCAGAGATCCTTGTCGGCCCGACTGTTATACAGTTCAGGATCCAACTTGCACCCGGCATCAAAGTCAATAAGGTCGCCGTGCTTTCAAATGACATCGCACTTGCCATGGCGGTGCCAAGTTTAAGGATAGAGGCTCCTATACCGGGAAAACCCTACGTAGGTATAGAGATCCCTAACCCCAGGCGCAGGGGCATCCCTCTCAGAACCATCATTGAAGACCCAGCCTATCAGGAGTCAGACGCAGCACTGCCTCTGCCGTTCGGAGTAGCAGTAAACGGTGATTCTGTCATCACAGGCCTTGAGGAACTTCCTCATCTTCTTGTTGCAGGAACGACAGGCTCCGGGAAAAGCGTTTTTATCAACTCATGTATAGTCGGTCTCTGTTCAATGCGGGCACCTGATGAGCTCAGGATGATACTGGTCGACCCCAAGAGGGTCGAAATGGCTATATACGATAAGCTTCCACACCTTCTTACGCCTCCGGTGACTGACGCAAAAAAAGCTGTCCATGTCCTTGCATGGGCCATAAGAGAGATGGAATCCCGCTACACTATGTTCGCAAAGGCAAGGGTAAGGAATCTCGAAAATTTCAACAAAAAGGTCATACCCAAGGAGAGGCTCCCGCACATAGTAATAGTGGTAGATGAGCTTGCAGACCTTATGATGACGGCTCCAAAGGAAGTTGAAGAATACATATGCCGCCTCGCCCAGATGGCAAGAGCCACGGGCATTCATCTTATACTTGCTACACAGAGACCTTCTGTCAACGTTATTACTGGCCTTATCAAGGCGAACATACCGGCAAGGGTCGCCTTTACTCTTCCCAGTTCCGTCGATTCCAGGACGATAATAGACTGCTCAGGAGCAGAAAAACTGCTCGGAAAGGGAGATATGCTCTTCCTCTCGACCAGGCACCCAAAGCCTATAAGGATCCAGTCCCCATGGGTCGATGAACAGGTGCTTTGCGTCTGGCTCAACTACCTTGTAAATCTTTTCGGCCTTCCTGATTTTATTGAAATAGACAAACAGGGAAACGGACCATCAGGCATAGACAACGCCGCTGCATTTGACGATGACCTTCTTGAAGATGCAGTGGATACTGTGATGTCAACAGGCATCGCATCTGCAAGCGGTCTTCAGCGGAGGCTCAGGGTAGGTTTTTCGAGGGCATCACGCCTGATAGACATGATGGAAATGATGGGTATCGTCGGTCCGGCAGACGGATCAAAGCCGCGCGAGATCCTTGTAGATGAGGATGAGGCACGGGATATGATAATAGATGCGAAAAATGGCTACTAATAAGGAAAGAGTGACAAAAAAAAAGAGCCGTTTACTAAACGGCTCTTTGGACTTTACCGGAACGGAGGCACTTCGTGCAGATATGAAGTTTACGGGACTCTCCGCCGCCCACATCAATGCGTACACTCTGAAGATTTATGAGCCAACGACGCCTTGTGTGACGGTTAGAATGGCTAACTGCATTTCCCGTCGTCGGTCCGCGACCGCAACAATCACATAACCTGGACATTTTTATTCCCCCCTTATACCTTGGAACATCCAACCTGTGCATTGTATCACAGTATATGAAAATCTTGCAACTAAAAGTATTGGAGGAAAATAGATGAACTTCAGCGAAAAAATGACAGAACTGGACAAAATATTGCGCAAGCTCGAAGGAGACGCCATTCCTTTGGAAGATGCACTTTCAGAATTTGAGAAGGGGATAGGACTTGTAAGGGACTGTCGGGCTTATTTAGAGGAAGCAAAACAGAAGGTAGCCCTGCTGACCGATGACGGTGAAGTCCCATTCGACCCTCATAAGAAAGAGGATGCCTGATAATGGGCAAAACTGACGCGGACCTGAAGGTAAAAAAAGAACTTCAAAAATACAGAGATCTTTTCGAAGAGTATCTCGATGTATCTTCAGAACTGAGAAACAGAGGCGTTCCGGAAAAATTACGGCAGGCAATGGACTACTCCCTTTTCGCAGGAGGAAAGAGGCTTCGCCCTGTACTATGCCTTGCTGCCGCAGAAAAATGCGGATGCGATCTCCGTGATGCCCTTCCGCTTGCCCTTGGTTTTGAGATGCTCCACACAGCCACTCTGATCCATGACGACCTTCCATGTATGGATAATGACGACATGCGTAGAGGAAAACCCTCTAACCATGCTGTTTTTGGAGAAACTCTAGCTGTACTTGCTGGCGACGCATTGCTTGCTCTTTCCCTTGAATTTCCCCTCTGCCACAGCAAAAACATCGAACCTCACAAGCTCCTGAGGGCGATGCAGATATTCAGCAGCGCTATAGGACCGGCAGGTGTATGCGGAGGGCAGGTCCTTGATATGGACACGGCCCCTGCAGCCACTGACCCCAAATATGTAAGAAAAATAGCCTCGCTCAAGACCGGCACGTTGATAAGGGCAGCGATAACAGCAGGCGCAGCACTTGGAACAGACGATGAAAATGTCCTCAGCTGCTGCTACGAGTATGGAACACATATAGGTTCAGCATTCCAGATAATAGACGATATCCTCGATGTATCCAGCACAGCCGAAGAACTTGGCAAAACGCCCGGAAAGGATGCTGAACAGGGAAAGATAACCCATGTCTCAGTATACGGGATGAAAATAGCCGCAAAAATGGCAGAAGAAGAGACAATGCTTGCAAAAAAATCCATACTGAAGATCCTGCCTGAGGATAACTTTCTTTCTGAATTCACGGAATACCTCCTGAGGCGGACCCATTAATTTAATAAGAAAATTATGACGCCATGCTAAGATAGTGGCAGACATCAATAGATCAGGCTTTCTGTCTGATCTCATTAATACCAACTTGGAGAGATTCTAAATGAGCATACTTGGATCAGCAAAGGATTTCAGAGGTCTCAATAGTCTCACCTACAGTGAATTGAATAAACTAAGCTGTGAGATAAGGGAAATGATACTTCATGTGACACTGAAGAACGGGGGGCACCTGGCATCTTCGCTGGGGGCTGTAGAGCTCACGGTAGCCCTATTAAGAGCATTCGACCCTGACAGGGATAAAATTATTTTTGACGTTGGACACCAGTCATACGCTTATAAAATACTTACAAAGAGACTGGACCGCTTCCATACACTTAGAACCAAAGGAGGGATCGCCGGCTTTCCCCGGATGGGTGAAAGCCCCTACGATTTTTTCACGACTGGACACAGCAGCACGTCCATTTCTGCTGCAATGGGGTATGCCAAGGCAAGGGACATAAGCCGCCAGAACCATGAAGTTGTAGCTGTGATAGGAGACGGGGCCCTTCTTAACGGGGTCTCTTTCGAAGCTCTCAACTGTGTGGAAAGCACCAAAACAAAGATAATAATCGTCCTTAATGACAACAAGATGTCCATAAACCCAAGGATAGGCGGCATGGCAGGACATCTGGCCCGCCTCTCTGTAAACCCCACATATCTTAAGGTAAAAGATTTCATAAAGGACCAGTGCCATACATTGAAGCGCGGAGACGCACTGGAGGATGCCCTCAAAAAGATCAAGTCCAAACTTAAGTCACTTCTCCTCCCGACAAACATATTTGAAGAACTAGGTATCAGTTACTGGGGGCCCTTTGACGGACATAACATTGAGGAGATGGAGGAAGTCTTCCGGCTTGCCAGGCATTATAAAGAACCTGTGCTGATACATGTCCTCACGAAAAAAGGCAAGGGGTGCTGTGAAGCGGAGAACAACGCACCATTCTTCCATGGGATCGGCCCGAACACTCCTCTTGATGCGCCGCAAAATCACAAACAGAGCTCACTGCCTTCATGGAGTGAAGTGATGTCCGGAACCCTGACAGATGCAGCCTGCAATGATCCGCGTATCGCTGTCTGCACTGCTGCTATGACAGACGGGACTAAGCTCAACGGATTCGCAGACAAATTTCCCGGCAGATTCTTCGATGTCGGAATTGCGGAGGAACATATGCTGACCTTTGCGGCAGGCATGGCCGCAGGCGGCATGAGACCAGCAGTATGTATATACTCTACGTTCCTTCAAAGAGCTGCAGACCAGGTAATGCATGACATATGCCTTTCAAAACTGCCCGTTCTTCTTGGAATCGATAGAGCAGGGCTTGTCGGTGAGGATGGAGAGACCCACCATGGCCTGTTGGATGTGCCATGGTTAAGAGCACTGCCCGGAATCACTATAGCCGCGCCGAGAGACGCTGCTGATCTTAAGTTTTTTGTTAACGGCTGGCTGAAAAGGGAATCCCCGATGGCTGTCAGATACCCCAGGGGGAAGGCGCCAGAAGCCATTCCGGCCGAAGGCAGTCAGGAAAGGATCCCTGCCGGATGGGGAAAGATCGAACTCATGGCCGGCGGAAAAAACGTCTGCCTTATCGGCGTAGGCAGCACCGTTGAGCTCATGCTTAAAACAGCTGAAAAACTCCGTGCCGAAGAAGGGATAACTCCCACTGTAGTCGACCTTAGGTTTATCAAACCTTTGGACATGGACGGCATTTCTGAAATACTAAAAGAACACCGCATCGTTGTCACAGCTGAAGAAAATTTCCTGAACGGGGGATCCGGAAAGGCAATATCGGATCACGCATGCAACAACCATCCGAACTGCACTGTCATCAACATTGGCGTGCCGGACAGATACATCTCGCATGCGACAAGATCAGAGCAGTGGATCGAATGCGGACTTACACCGGAAAACATAATCAGCGCCATTAAGAGATCAAAATGAAAAAAAAACTTGTCAGGCTTGATAAGCTGATCGTAGACAGACAGATGGTCCTTTCACGTACCCTTGCCCAGAACTACATCGAAGAGGGAAGGGTACAGGTTGATGGAATAACGATAAAGAAAACTGCATCAATGGTACCTTTTGATTCCAATATAAGCTTGGATGCCCCGGAGAAGGAATGGGTAAGCAGAGGGGCCCATAAACTGATAAGGGCGCTGGATCACTTTGATATCGACCCTTCAGGTCTGACTTGCATCGACGTAGGTGCTTCAACAGGCGGATTTACTGATGTACTCCTTTCCAGAGGGGCAAAGAAGGTATACGCTGTTGACGTCGGATATGGACAGCTAGCATGGAAGCTGAGAAACGACCCAAGGGTTGTCGTCATGGAAAGGACTAACGCACGCCATCTTACCTCTGATATGATTGACTGTGAAAAAGTTGATATGATCGTATCTGATGCCTCTTTCATCTCGTTGAAGCTTCTACTGAAACCGCTTGAGGCATTAATAAGCGACGACAGTACGATGGTCGTTCTGGTCAAGCCTCAGTTCGAAGTGGGAAGGGAAAAAGTGGGAAGGGGAGTTGTCCACGACCCGCTGCTGCACGAGGAAACGCTGAAGGATCTCGCGTCATTTATTGAGAATGAGACAAAACTTGGGCTTTACAACGCTACTTATTCTCCGATAAGAGGACCGGAAGGCAATATAGAATTCCTATTTCTTTTAGGGTCAAAGAGCAATACAATATTGAAACATGCTAATATAGACTTTATGAAGCTGGTTGAAGAGGCACACGAGGCTACGCAGTAAAGGCAGGGGATCATAAAATGAAGACAAATAACATCGGGCTTCTTTTCAACACCCAAAAACCGGAAGCAATAAACCTGGCCGCTAAACTCTATGCATGGGGCAGGGAGAGCGGGATCAATTTTATGCTTCCTCCTCATGAAGCATCCGCGCTGAGCATACCTGAAACTCCTGACAATATCTGGAGGGAGGATGTTGAATTCGCAGTCATACTTGGCGGAGACGGCACTTTTCTGCGGGCTGCCAGATATACTTTCGGATACCCGATCCCCCTTTACGGGATCAATCTGGGAAGACTGGGCTTTCTGGCAACAGGAGATCCTGAATGTGCAAAGGAAGATATCACCTCAATACTTGAAAACAACTTCACGCTTCAGCAGAGACATCTGATAAAGGGTCTCGTCTGGAGGGGGGAGCGTGTTGTATATGAGCTTCACGCACTAAACGACCTTGTTATCTCAAAGGGAAACCTTGCGAGGGTGATCGACCTTGAAGTCAGGGTAGGGGATGAGATACTTTCACTCTTCCTTGCTGACGGGCTGATCCTCTCTACTCCGACCGGATCTACAGCTTATGCCCTTTCTGCAGGCGGCCCGATAGTCCCGCCCCATGTTCCATGTATGCTTCTTGCACCTATATGCGCGCATACACTTTACGCCCGTCCTGTAGTCCTTAGCGGCACGGACAGGGCTTATGTGACACCAAAAGGAGACAACAGAAACCTCATCCTCACCCAGGACGGACAGCTATGTTACGAGCTGCTGCCCGATGACCATCTCGAAGCCATGCTGGATCCTGACATTCATATCAATATAATTCAGCTCAAGGACAGGAGCTACTACGACCTTCTCCGGGAGAAACTCCGCTGGGGCTTTAACGGCATTACTGACGGGGGAGACTGATATTGATCGAAGAGATCCGTGTCCGCGGAGTCGGCGGCATCAGAGAGGCCGAATTATCACTCAAAGGTGACTTCATAGTAATAACCGGAGAAAGCGGCTCAGGCAAGAGCAGCCTCGTGCGTGCAATGGAATTCATCGCCGGAAAACGCGCCCAGACGAACTACATTCATGCCCTGGAAGAATCCGCCGATGTTATTATGACTCTGTCTACCAACCAAATACCGGGGCTTGATGAAGAATACCAGCCCCAGGACGGCACTCTCATCGTCAGACGTCAGTTCAGCAGGAACGGCAGGGGCAGAAGTCTGATCCAGAACAACCCTGTATCACTCAACCTGCTCTCTTCAGCGATGGAAAAAGAACTTGTCATCCAGAGCCAGTTTGCACAGCTTGGACTCATTGACTCTGCGATACAGCTGGACCTTGTTGATTCCTGCGGAGGAGAGATTCTCGATCATGTAAAAAAAGAACTTGAGAGGACCTTCTGCGAAACTATAGCCACAGAGCGCCGGATTGTCAGGCTGAAAAAAAGGCGTGAAGAGACAGAAGAACTCTACCAAGGCGCGGAAACCGTTCTGCATATGGTAAAAGCTCTGGAGATCCACGAAGAGAGCGAAAGAAAATGGGAAGCGGAGCTGAAAGAGCTCGAATCAAAGGAAACAACAAAAGAGGCGCTGGCTGCCATAAATGAAAGACTTTCAGGCGGAACCGCCTGCGGAGGGATAATAGAAGAACTTGAATCAATAGGCAGGGACATATACGAATCATCTCCTTCAAAGAAAGAAGACTGGAAGGAAAGCATCGAATCCATGCTCATCTCATCCCAGTCAGTAGCCAGAATGCTTCAAAAGGAGCTGCATGATCTTTCTGCGGAAGGAAACATAGAAGAAGCAAAAGAACGTCTTGAGAAAAAGATCGGCATGCTCAGAAAACTAAAGCGTTCACTTGATCTGGTCAACTGCAGGCAGCTCCTGCAATATGCCGGGAAGGCAAAGGATGAGATGGCATGGCTGAAAGAAAGCCATGTTGAGATGGAAGAGCTCGAAAAGGATGCAGCGGAAAAGAAAAAACGGACAAAAAACCTTGCGATAGAGCTTCGGAAATTGAGAAAAGCCGCGGCAGCTGAACTCGCTTCAAGAGTTAACAGACATCTCAGTGACCTTGCCATGGAACATGCCCTCTTTTCCATTGTCATAGAGGAACAGGACAAACTGCGTTCAAACGGCGCAGAAACAGTCTCTTTCAAACTAAGCATGCCGGACCAGCCCCCGCTGCCGGTCGGCAAAACAGCTTCCGGAGGAGAACTCAGCAGGATACTTATAGCACTTCAGCTTTCGCTGGGAGATGAACAGCTTCCCGGGACTCTTGTCTTTGATGAGGTAGAGGCAGGGCTTGGAGGAAGGACTGCGTTACTGGCAGGACATAAGCTGAGGGAGCTCTCCAAACGATGCAGGACGATACTCATAACCCATGAGGCCGCAATTGCTTCCATGGCAGATCAGCATTTCCTTGTAAAAAGAGACGGGGAAGAGACAAGTATCTTCATGATCAGAGATGAAGAGCGTGAAAAAGAAATAGCAAGGATGCTTGCCGGCGATGATAATTCCTATGAAGCGCTGGAGCATGCAAGATCCCTGCTAAATACAAGCCAGAATGGATCAGCACCGGAATGACAGGATGGGGCAACACTTATTGACTAAACCACAAATTTTAACTATAATACTCAGGTTATAGAACGCGCTTGGTGCAGGCCATAAAAGCCATAAGGCTGCCTGACACGCAGCGGAGGGAGGAAAAATAAGTATGTATGCAATTATCGAAACAGGCGGTAAGCAGTACAGAGTATCAGCAGGAGACAAACTACGCCTTGAAAAGATCCACGCCGAAGAAGGCGAGCAGGTATCTTTTGATAAGGTGATCCTTCTCGGTAAGGATGACGGACCACTGATCGGCACTCCTTATATTGACGGAGCAGTCGTAACAGCCAAGATCCTTGAGCACGGCAAAGATGACAAAGTCATCGTTTTCAAATACCGCAGAAAGAAGAACTATCGCAAATTCCGCGGACACCGTCAACAGTATACTCTTGTCGAGTTCGACGGTATCAAAGGCTAGAGCAGCACGTTAAAGAGGAGGTATTCTATAAGTCATGGCACATAAAAAAGGTCAAGGAAGCAGTACTAACGGCCGGGACAGTCAGCCCAAATATCTCGGTGTAAAACGCAGTGACGGCCAGTTTGTTAACGCAGGAACAATAATAGTGCGTCAGCGCGGCACCAAATTCCACCCCGGGCAGAACGTAGGAGTAGGCCGCGACTATACACTTTTCGCTCTTGCGACAGGTAAGGTTCGTTTCCTAACCAGAGCAGACCGCAAATTTGTAACTGTTGAGCCTGAAACGCTCTAAACAACAATAAGTCTGAGTTTGATTCCGGGGGCCTATATATAAGGCCCCCGTTTATAGTATTTTAGGGACGGGGTAACATTATGAAATTTATTGATTCAATGCGTCTTTCCGTTAAGGCAGGCAGAGGAGGAAACGGCTGTATGAGTTTCCTTCGTGAAAGGTGCAGACCCAACGGAGGGCCGGACGGCGGCAACGGAGGCAGAGGCGGAAGCATTATTTTTGAAGCCACCACCAACCTTCAGACACTAGCTGATCTGGAATCCCAGAGAAATATAAAGGGAAACAGCGGGACCCATGGCAAGGGAAGCGCAAGAAACGGAGCGATAGGTGAAGACACTGTTGTTTTGGTGCCTTGCGGTACGATCGTATATGATGCCATGACAAACGAAGGTCTTGCTGACCTTGTTGAACCGGGAGACCGTTTTCTTGCAGCAAGGGGAGGCAGGGGAGGAAGGGGAAACCGCTATTTTTCCAGTTCTGCCAGAAAAGCCCCGAGGTTTTGTGAGAACGGCGATCTCGGAGAAGAAGCTGAAATAAGGCTTGAACTGAGGCTTATTGCAGACGTAGGACTAGTCGGGCTTCCCAACGTAGGCAAATCAAGCATCCTGGCAGCTATTTCCAACGCTCAGCCCAAGATCGCAGATTATCCTTTTACCACCCTTTCCCCGAACCTGGGAGTTCTTACAACAGGGTATGAGAGAATAGTAATAGCAGACATCCCCGGACTTATCGAGGGCGCGCACATGAATAGAGGGCTTGGGATACAGTTCCTGAGACACATAGCCCGCAGCAGGCTCCTTTTACACGTTTTGAGCCTTGAGTGCCAGGAATTTGATAAACTTACCGAAGAGCTGGATACTGTACGCAATGAGATGAGATCCTATGACCCGGATCTTGACAAACGTCCATATTTTGTAGTCGCAAACAAGCTTGATGAACTGGAAAACCCTGAAGAACTCCTCGGGAGGCTGTCCGAACATTTTTGTTCGGTCGGTATAAATTTTTGTGCAGTGAGCGCTTTGACTGAAGAGGGGATACCTGAACTCGTAAAGCATATAATAGACTTTACAGAAAAGAATCCGAGGCCCAGGAGCGAGGTAAGGCTCTATGCTCTTGACAGCGCAGAGGATATTCAGTCACCGGTCAGGACAAGAAACAAGATCCAGGTGGTCTCACTCCACGGAGGAGGATTCAGGATCCTTCACCATCGTCTTGAGAAAGCTGTCGAACGTTATGACCTCAGCCAGGATGAAAACGCTGCAAGATTTACAATGATGATGAGAAAGTATAAGGTCGAGGATCTTCTGGAGGCTGCAGGAGCAAAAGAGGGAGATCAGATAACGATAGGGCCCAAAGATTTCATTTTCTACCCAGATTATTATCCTTCCGAGTTCGAGGAACCCGAAGGACCTGATGAAGATGAGTCTGCCACAGATACAGACACAAACCAAAACCAATAATACAAAAGAGGCAGAAAAATGACAAACAGTTCTATGAGAAGAATAGGTATCATGGGCGGTACCTTCGACCCGATACATTACGGACATCTCAGAGCTGCAGACGAAGCTCACGCAGCATTCGGACTTTCTGAAGTTATTTTTGTTCCGACAGGTCAGCCTCCCCACAAAACAGGGGAGAGGGTATCTTCGGCAGACAAGAGATTCATGATGACTGTTTTAGCGACAGTTGACTGTCCATACTTTTCTGTTTCAAGGATAGAAATTGATAAGACCGGCAAAAGCTATACAATAGATACTCTGAGACAGCTAAAATCACTGCCTGAATACCTTGACACAGAGTTCTATTTCATAACAGGACTTGATGCCGTGCTGGACATAGTCTCATGGAAAAACCCTGAAGAAATTATGAGCCTCTGTAAATTTGTTGCAGTTAGCAGGCATGGATACACTCATACTAGAATGGAAGAACTGCCCGAAGATTTGAGATCTGCAATAATCCCCCTTGAAATACCGCTTCTGGCAATATCAAGTACGGGGCTCAGGGAGAGGGTAAGAAAAGAGAGGAGCATCAGATTCCTTGTTCCTCCTTCAGTTGAACATTTTATCAGGAAGTATTCCCTATACAAAGATATTTGATATTCAAATGGAGGTAAACGCTTTTGAAACATTCTAAATCTATAATCATGATCGTCCTGCTGGCAGTATTGGGCATCGCTGCAGGCGTCGGTCTGAAAGTCTACACTATCCTTCACACAAAATCAGAGGATATCCTTGGTACCATTGAGAGTTCGATAGACAGCGGCAGCGCGCAGTATGCAGCCCTAAAAGAACAAGGGAGATTCAACATCCTTATAATGGGTGAGGATGATGTGGAGGGTTCCAGAAGGTCAGATACGGTATTATTCGCAACTATTGACATAGATGATAAAAACATGAGAATACTTTCCCTGCCAAGGGATACAAGAGTACAGATACCGGGGCATGGCGTGCAGAAGCTTAACCACGCGTTCGCCTACGGAGGTCAGGATCTGCTTAAAGCCACTGTTGAAAAATATCTGGGACAGCCGATTCTTTATTATGTGATCATCGACTATGTCAGCTTTCCGGCAGTAATAGACATACTGGGCGGAGTAGAGATAGACGTCCAGAAAAGGATGCGGTACGTCGACAGGGCAGGAAAACTCGATATCAATATTCAGCCCGGACTGCAGGTAATGGACGGAAAAACTGCTCTGCACTATGTCCGTTTCAGAATGGACGCACTTGGTGACATTGGGAGGGTACACAGGCAGCAGCAGTTCATCAAAGCGATCTTAAAGAAAGTCTACGACCCAAGGATCCTGGTCAAAATACCTGAACTTACAGCACAGACAATGAAACTCTTTAAGACTGACATGTCTCCCGCGCTTTCGATCCAGCTTGCGGGATTCGCGCAGAACGAGCTAGGAAGAGAACGAATATTCTTTTCTACCCTGCATGGACAGGCTGCGACCATCAACAATCTAAGTTACTGGGTAGGCGACACCAAGTCAGCGAATGAATTTCTGGACACTCCTATCGAAATGCTTATCTCAGGAGATATTACAGAGAACAAGAACACAAGTAACTTTGCAGGACTCTCTTTGTCATATTCCTCGGCAGCTGATGAGACAAAAGTAAACGGAGAAGTGCTGGGAGCAGAAAAAGCGGAAGAGAAAAAAGCAGAACCCCTTATGTCCAATGAAGATCTGCTTGCCCTTATCAGATCAATGTCTGAATCCATTGCTGTCCTCAATGGCACAGGGAAGTCAGGGTTGAGTACAGAAGTAGCGTCAAAACTCCAGAAAATAGGCATAGACGTTGTAATGTCAGCAAACGCCAAGCACTTCGACTACAGAAGCAGCAACGTCGTATATCCTCTGAATGCCAAGCCTGAAGTGATAAAAACTGCAAAAACACTTGGCAAGCTCCTTGGCATACCCAATAACCTGGTGAGGTCAAACAATCAGGCATTTTACCCTTCAATTATTATAGGACATGACGGCAAGCAACTTATCAGCCGCATTGACAAACTGATAGAGATAAGCTCACAATAGTCGTTACAAAGGCGCAATTGCTCTAATTAGATTAAACTCCAAAGAAGGCGAGGTGGATATTTATATGATGACATCATCAAAAACGATAGAAGAGTTCTATGAGCCCTACAAGCCAATTGTAGACGCTTTGATCGAAAAACACGCACTGGAAGTCACGGTACACAATCTGAGCGAAGTTTCAGGTTTCACTGAGGCATTCATAGTCGCAATAGCACGCTCCGATCTCCACGCAAAGACACTCCTTGATACAGCAAGTGAAATGCTGGATGAAATGAAGCTCCCGCACAAAGTGGAGGGAGAAGGGAGCAGCCGCTGGTGCCTTATGGACGCAGGACACCTGGTAGTAAACATCCTCAGCAGGGAAGGCCGTGACTACTACAGGCTTGATTCGCTCTGGGGCGACGCTCCTGCTCTTAAATTCCAGGACCAGGACGAATAATAAAGGAAATATAGAAAATGAGATGTATATTCTGTGAAATCGACGACTATATACTGGACAATGAACTGGTCTATGCTATATTCGATAAGATGCCCGTCAATAAAGGTCACATGTTATTCGTAACCAAAAGACACGTTGAAAGCTTCTTTGACATAACGAAGGAAGAACGTGAAGCTATCTTTGACCTAATTGACGAGGCTAAACCGATGCTCGATCAGATATACTCGCCGGAAGGCTACAATATCGGGGTGAACTGCGGAAAAATATCAGGACAATCTGTCATGCATGTCCACGTTCACCTCATCCCGAGATATGCAGGGGATACCGAGTCTCCAAACGGCGGTGTCCGGGGCGTCATTCCGGAAAAAATGAAGTATATATAAATTAAATTCTACAATGTCCTATAATATATCTTATGTGACCTTAAGGAAATTAAAAATTTTCCTATTGTCTTATAAATTTATAACATTTAAATTTGCTTCCTTTTTCTTGTATTGCTATTTTTACATGAACAATAGTCCTAGAATTACCCTGAGAAATTTTATTTTTCACTAAATCTCTTTTTTAAGTTTTTTCAGGAGGTATAAATATACCTGTTTAGATAAGTCAGGCCCCTCTCCGTCGATTCTGGAGGGGCTTGTTTTTGGGCAGACTTAATATAAAAAGGCCGGAGACTGATAAGAGCTTACTTCAGGTATCCGGCCAATTTATATCCCTATTTATTTTGAATATTATAACTTATCGATGATCTATTTATTAATTGGTCCATGTTTACTTATGATTTAAATAAGAGAAAATATGATCAGTCAATTATTTATTGGACAGCGGCTTTTGCGATCCCAAGGAAACTGTCGGGTTTCAAGGAAGCACCGCCTACAAGCACACCATCGATGTCTTTCATTGAAAGTATCGATGCTGTATTTTCCGGTTTAACGCTTCCGCCGTATAATATGATCGTTTTTTCTGCAACTCCTTCGCCGAATGTATCGGCAAGCAATTTCCTGATGAAAGCGCATACTTCCTGGGCATCTTCGCTGCTTGCTGTCTTGCCTGTGCCAATAGCCCAGACCGGCTCATAAGCAACAATAATCTTATCGGCAACATCGTTGCCGTCCATCACCTTAAGGCCTGCCATGAGCTGCTTTCTGATCACATCAAAAGTGCTGCCGGACTCACGTTCCTCCAACAGTTCTCCTACACAGAAAACAGGTGTGAGGTGCTCTTCCAGAGCCGCCAACAGCTTTTTGTGAAGTTCTTCACTTGTTTCACGGAATATGTGCCGGCGTTCACTGTGTCCTATTATCACATGGGTACAGCCCAGTTCTTTAATCATAGGCGCTGAAATTTCTCCGGTAAAGGCTCCGCTTTTTTCCCAATGCATATTCTGAGCACCAATAATGAGCGGTGAACCATCTTTTCCTTTTATTGCCGCATCAAGTGATACAAACGGGGCAAAGACCGCTACTTCCATCATTTCCTTATTTATATTTGAGACGATATCCTCAGACGAGACCAGCTTAGGCACAAAGGCTGACATGAACTCTGAAGTCGCGGCCGGTCCGTTGAACATCTTCCAGTTTCCTGCAATAAATCTCCTGCGCATGTTTTCTGATCCTCCTTAAATTAAATAAAAAAAGCGGCGCCGGTGACTTTGCTTTCCCGGAACCGCTTATATATTTTTACTAAGTTATATCGTACGGTTCTATTCCGGGCAGTATTTTACCTTCAAAGAACTCAAGGCTTGCTCCTCCTCCTGTCGAAACATGGGAGACCTGATCTTCATATCCGAACTGCGCAATTGCAGCTGCGGAATCCCCTCCCCCAACAACAGTGAATGAACCAATTTGTGTGGCCTTAACAAGAGCCTGGGCAATTGCCTCTGTGCCTTTTGAAAATGCGGGCATCTCGAACACTCCCATTGGCCCGTTCCAAAGTACAGTTCTGGAAGAAAGGATGACCTCAGTAAAAGCTTTGATTGTCTCCGGACCTATGTCGAGACCCATTTTTCCAGACGGTATTGCATCAGAAGTTACCAGAGAATATGGAGAATCTGCTTTAAACTCGTCCGCTGCCAGAATATCTAAAGGCAAGAGCAGCTTAACTCCCAGCTCTTCTGCTTTTGTTATCATTTTATACGCAAAATCGATCTTATCTGTCTCACAGAGAGAAGTCCCTATTTCAAGGCCCTTTGCTTTGAAAAAAGTAAATGCCATGCCTCCGCCTATCAGGATCGTGTCGACTTTTTTCACTAAATTTTCGACTACTGCGATCTTATCGGACACCTTCGCGCCGCCAAGTATAAGCACGAATGGTTTTTGAGGATCATCACGGACCGCTCCCAGCATCTCTGTTTCCTTGACGATCAGAAGGCCTGCAAACGATGGGAGTACCTCAGCAACAGCTCGTGTGGAAGAGTGGGACCTGTGGGCCGCACTGAATGCATCCATGACAAATATGTCAAAATTCTCTGCAAGTTTTTTAGCAAATTCCATGTCGTTTTTCTCTTCTTCAGGATGAAACCTGACGTTTTCGAGAAGAAGGACTTCGTTGCCCCATTCCGAGGATGCCTTTTGAACTTCAGGACCAATACATTCATGGACAAAACGCACATTCCAGCCTGTTATCTTTGCAAGTTCCTCACCAACAGGCTCAAGCGAATACTTCAAATCTATTTTACCCTTTGGCCTGCCAAGATGGGAAATAAGGGCAACTTTGGCCCCGGCTGCCTTGAGAGCCCTCAGGGTCGGAAGGTGCGCACAGATCCGCGTAGAATCAGCAACCTTGCCATCAGCAAGGGGGACATTGAAGTCAACCCTGACCAAAACCTTTTTTCCGATGATATCATCGGGCAAAAAAGTTTTCAGCTTCATGGGGTTTAAATTCCTTTAGAGAAAATATAGTCTGCCAGATCTATTACCCTGTTGCTGTAAGCCCATTCATTGTCATACCAGGAAAGGACCTTGACCATTTTGTCACCCATGACCAGTGTGTGCCTGGGAGCAAAGATCGAGGAGCGCGGATCTCCGACGAAGTCCATTGAGACCAGATCTTCCGGTTCATATCCAAGGATGCCTTTAAGGGAGCCTTCTGCATATTCCTTCATTGCAGCGTTGACAGAATCTACAGTCACTGGCTTTTCAAGTGTCACTGTGAGGTCGACTACTGAGACGTCGGGGGTAGGTACGCGCAGGGCAAATCCGTTCAGTTTGCCTTTAAGTTCCGGCATGACTTCTGAGATAGCCTTTGCAGCGCCTGTCGTAGTGGGGATGATCGAAAGCGCCGCTGCCCTGCCCCTGGAAGGTGTCTTGTGCGGAAAATCGAGTGTTACCTGATCGTTTGTGTAAGAGTGGATGGTGTTCATGAGTCCCTCGACTATGCCGAATTTCTCCTGAAGCACTTTGCAGACAGGGGCAAGGCAGTTCGTTGTGCAGGAAGCATTTGAGATGATGTTATGCTTCGCTGGATCATAAATCCCTTCATTAACTCCCATGACTATCGTGGCATCCTGGTTTTTAGCAGGTGCGGAAATTATTACTTTTTTTGCTCCTGCCGTTATGTGAGCCTTTGCTGCATTTGCATCAGTAAAGCGGCCGGTGCTTTCGATAACGAGGTCTACACCAAGCTCTTTCCAGGGAAGCTTTGCAGGATCCGGCTCTGCCACTGCCTTGATCTTATGTCCGTTTACAACAAGATAGTCTCCTTCAACGGAAACTTCCCCCGGGAAGCGGCGGAACACCGAATCATATTTCAGGAGATATGCAAGGGATGCCGGCGGGGTAAGATCGTTTACTGCCACGACCTCAAAGAGATTGTCCTTTCCGTTCATGAAGAAAGAACGGAGCGAAAGACGCCCAATTCGTCCAAAACCGTTGATTGCAACCTTGTACTTTGCCATGAATATTGCCCCCTTAAATTTTTATCACAAATACTTGTGAATATTAGAGCATAGATTAATTTTTGCTCTTATTTGATTGTGCTACCTTATAGCTTTAAAGTCAAACAGATTTAATCCGTTTTACTCATCAAATTGCAGATTTTCGTGCAAAACTCTCAAAAGTTCTCCGAGAGCCATAGCGCTGAGCACATCACCATGAGGTTTGTACGGCATCATACCGTCAAAACACTCTGCAATGCCTCCAAGGCATCTGTGCCTGAGGTGTGAGTTGAAAGGACGCATAAAGATCCATCCCAGGTCTGTCCTTGTCGGATTATATTTAAGGAATGCCGAAATGAACTCCCCAAGGAGCCACGGCCATGCCATGCCGCGGAAGCGGGCCTTCATTCTCTGGTCGAGCCTTCCCTCTGACCTGCCCTTGAATTTATCCTGCCTCGGATCAAGGGTGCGCAGACCGTAGGTCGTGTAGAGCTCGTCCCAGCAGATCCTTATCACGCCTCTGGCCATGTCGTCTGTAAGTGGGCTGTAAGAGAGTGAAGCCGCTAAGATCTGATTTGGACGGATCGCAGTATCTTTGGCCGAAACTGCGGGGTCGATCCAGTCATAGAGACATTTTCTCTCGTTGTTCCAGAAGATCTCACGGAAAGAGTCCGCGCATTTTTCCGCCATTTCTGCGTATTTTTCTTTTGCATGAATGTCATTGTCAGCCTCGGCAAATTTTTCAGAGACTTTCAGCGCGTTGTACCACAGCGCGTTAACTTCTACGAGATACCCTCTTCTGTGTACTACCGTCTCCCCTGCTGCAACAGCGTCCATCCAGTGCCTCAGCGGATCATCCGAGTCCACTTTAAGCAGCAGATTTTTTTCGCATGTAAGGTCAAGAGTATTGATACCGAGTGTGTAGCGGTCTGTTATCTTTCTCGCTGTGTCCCTGATATCCGCGTCTTCTTCCCTGATTCCGACGTGCTTCGTGTATTTATCTGCAGCATATACGAACCAGAGGCCATTGTCAGCGGCTTCAAATACGCATTTTTTGTCGGGAGCTATGCGCTCAGGCATTACCCAGTCATTTTCTTTGCAAATATCTGCCCAGATACGGAGGGCTCTCGCAGCGATCTTTTCCCTTCCTGTGGCAAGGGTAAGTCCCGGCAGAGATACAAAGGTATCTCTTGCCTTGAACTCCACTGATGGATAGCCGGTATAGACAGGGGAAACAGGATCGTCCCTGTCATCTATGAGGTGGTATGAAGCAGCGATCATGTCTTGTTCAGCGCTGCTGAGAGCAGGAAGGTTGGCCTGTTCCAGTATGTTTTCAAATCTTTCGGAGCACTCTGTTTCAATAGAGATTATCTCTTCTATAGACATCGTTATCGGTTCATCGGAGAGGATCACATAGAGCACGTCTCCCTCAGCTATGTCATTGCTTACATAGCCAGGAGACCAGAGATGATCGACTGATGGTGTTTCTGGAATGTCGTCTTGCTCGTATATAAGATTTTCGTACCATAGAGGCTTTGCTGCCCATGTACCTGACGTTGCTTTGAAATAGCTTTTATGTCCTTTGCCCTCAACACCTATTGTGGAGTTTTCCCTGTAAAAGAGGTCAAATTCCCCCTTGCCGGGTTCCGGGCATACTTCAGAATTGATCCTATGTGCAAACAGCGGACGAAGGTCTATGCGAATTTTATCCGGAGCAGCCAGGAGTTCGTACTTGACTATCGTACATGCTTTCCCCTGAGGCATGAAAATTGATTTTTTGAGGAGGATGCTGTGTATTACAAACAGCATGCTTGGAAATGGGTTGCCTTGATATTCCTGAAGGTATCTGTATCCGTCCGGATAGACAAGGTCTTTGTATCGGTTTGTGGAAAGCTGGTACTTTTTCTTTTCGTGGAAGATCGTCTCTTCGATCTTGCTTACCAGCACAGAGTGCTGCGTTTTTCCCTCCGGGCGGACCACAAGGAGCCCGTGCTCTCTTCTTGTGTTTGCTCCAATGACCGTCGAGAATCCATAACCTCCGCGGCCGTTTGAAACAAGATACTCCCTGCCCGCCCCTTTATCATAGGTGTTAACGTCTGCCTTTCCCAAATACATGGGCACCATCCCCCTTCAACAGCTTATGCAGTATATTTTCACACTTCCTCCACCTATATTCTACCGTACTTTTGCTAATAGGTCTCGGTAGATTTTGTCCAAGTTCTTTTAAAGAAATGCTCGGATTTTTTTTCCTTGCAAACACAAGTTCCCTAAGCTCATCAGGAAGTTCTTCCAGAATGCCTGCCTCTTCCATCTCTCTTATCAATTTCATTTGTCTTTCCGCCGCTTCAAGTGTTTTATTGATATTGGCAGAGTCACAGTTTACAAGCTTATTGGCGCGGCTTCTCATTGATCTGTATATTGCCGTCTCCTCAAGAGCCAGGACTGTCTTTACAAATCCCATTCTTGAAAGAAAGGTCACGATTTGCTGCTGATCTCTCAGCATAAGCTCACGCATCTGGCTTTTTTTCCTTATCCCTACGCTGAAATCGGCTGATTTCAGTATACTCTGGAGTCTCTCCGCGCTTCCGTTTCGTACCGGAGGCCTGAGGACGAGGTGATAGCCTGTTTTGGGCACATAAAGAGCACCGCAGCTGCCCCACATCCCCCTGACCCAGTTCCAGTTTCTCTTTTTACGGGATGATATTGAGATCCTGCCAAATATCTTTTCGGCAAGTTCCACATTGAGCGAGAAACGAAGCCTGCTCTTCTGCTGTTCGCCATAGATTATCCTAATCGTCTCAATGTTCTGGTATTCTGAATCTGCCCATAGCTTCAAAAGTCTTCTTAAAGCAAAAATCCTTCCTGAAGTAAACTCATATTCACTTCCGGTTTTCCTGCAGTTCGAACCATCCAGGATACCGGCTATCTCATCTTCAACAGGTGGAATGATCGGGAATGCAGTCCATTCATCCCAGATCTTGTAGCTCAAATGTTCCATGCCTGTCAGTCCTTGATCTCCCTGTTTTCCCGTGTCAGTCTTATTATCGCCTCCGAGAGGTTCTGTGCGTTATGCCTTAGGTAAGCTCCATTTTTGATCGTGACAAAATCTCCATATATAACAGTCGTCCCGAGGGACTCCAGATATTTTTCCTCTTCATTTGAAAGATATAGCGGTTCTGCTCCTATTTTGCTGTACCTGTTTAAAAATTCTTCCGGTATCGGCGCCTGATTTGCCAGAAGATAATCCGGGACAGTGCCAAGAACACCTGCCACCCAATCCACGTGTGCAAGGATGTTCATGCCTTCGGTCTCTTTGGGCTGTGTTACAAGGTTGGCGACATATACTATGGGCACAGGAGAATCTTTCAGAAGGTCAGATATTTCTTTGAGCAACAGGTTTGGAAGTACACTTGTAAAGAGGCTTCCCGGTCCGAGCACTATAATATCTGCTGAATTCAGTGCTTTTTTAACTGCTTCAAGAGGAGGTGCATTGCGTGGTTCTATCCAGAGTTTGGCAAGATTACTGCCGTTATCGGAGACTTCAAGTTCGCCTTTTACGATTCTGCCGTCTTTTGTTTCACCTTTAAGGGTAACGTTTTCTGTTGTTACGGGCAGTACCTGGCCTCTTATGGCAAGCATTTTATTAAGTTCTTCGACAGCGCGCTGAAAATCACCCATCATCTCTGTCGTAGCGAGCAGGATCAGGTTTCCAAGATTATGTCCCTTCAGCTCTCCCCTGTCGAACCTGAAATTGAGCAGCCTGTTCAAAGAGCTGTCATTTTCCGCAAGGGCCACGATACAGTTCCTTATATCTCCAGGAGGAAGCATGCCCCACTCCTGACGGAGACGACCGGAGCTGCCTCCCTCATCAGTTACGGCAACCACTGCAGTTATATTTCGCGAAAATCCTTTAAGACCGGACAACAGAGTTGAAAGCCCTGTACCTCCTCCGATTGTGACTATTCTTGGACCAAGGGAAAGCCTGTATTCAACGGCGTTTGTCATTATTCCATGGCGGCCGGACGCTGTCTTGTTTTGATGTTTGCTTCTTCCTGAGAGCACATAAAAAGAGAGTGCGGAAGCAGCGATCACCATTATTATCAGTATGGCTGAAAATGAACTCACAGCAAATTCCCCTTGTCTATATCCCTGTGGTCAATGGTCAGATTGTTCCCTCTCCTTTTCAGGTGAACTGCAAGCATCTCGGAAACTGCCACGGATCTGTGCCTGCCGCCTGTACAGCCAATGGCGATGTGGACCTGCTGCTTTCCTGTGCTGTTGTAAACTGATGAGACAAAATCAAGCAGGTTTTCAGCCTTTTCAATAAAAATATCCAGATTTTCGAAACCGGAAAGATATTTCTGTACTTCGTAATCTTTTCCCGAAAGGGCGTGAAGGTCTTCAATGTAATTGGGATTTGGCAGGAAACGTACATCAAGCACATAATCGGAGTCCTGGGGTATACCGTATTTAAAGCCGAAAGAGCTTAATATCACAGAAGTTTTGTCTGATGACATCCCCATGATCTCAAGCAGCTTTATCCTGAACTCGTTTGCTTTCATCCCTGATGTGTCTATGACTATGTCGGCATTCTTCCTTATCGGACCCAGAAGCTTTCTTTCCAATGTAAGCCCGCCAAGTATAGTTTTGTTTTGGGAGAGCGGATGCCTTCTTCTTGTTGTTTCAAATCTTCTCACCAACGTCTCATCGGTCGCGTCAACAAAAAGGATCTCTAGCTTTTCGACCTTTTCACGAAGTCTTGAAACCACTTTCTCCAAATCGTTCAGCAGCTCTTCACCTCTGACGTCTACCACTGCAGCAACTCCGTGGTTTGCAGCGGACTGGTGTCCTTCAAGAACGTCAAGAAGCTGTGGAAGGAGGGTCGGAGGGAGGTTGTCGATAACGTAAAAACCCTGATCCTCGAACACGTTTAGAGCAGAAGATTTTCCTCCGCCGGACATCCCTGTGATTATCACACATCTTTTGATCTTGCCTGAGACGCAAGGATCATGCATATACCCTACCCCCTCCTGATTACTGTTTAAATAGTCTGTTTATTAATGGGTCGTTTAAATGATCCGGACCATTTACATTAATGTCCGTGTGAGTTTCCTCCGCATTCACTGTCCCATCCTGCCAGCGTCTCTATTCCATGCCTGAGGGCAGGCACGATCGCCTCGAAACACTGCCTTGCTCCCCGCTGACTTCCCGGAAAAGCTATTACAAGTGTATTTTTGCATATCACGGCGACACTTCTTGTAAGAAAAGCTCTTTCTGTAAATTCAAGGGTCTTACTCCGCATCATCTCGCCGAAACCGGGTACGACCTTTTCTGCTATGCCTAATAGAGCCTCAGGCGTAACGTCCCTTAGCGAAAGTCCCGTTCCGCCTGTTGTCAACACCAGGTCATATCCCTCATCGCACCATGATCTTACTGTGCAGGCAATTTCTTCCTTTTCGTCCGGAACTATCTTTTTGTCTTCCACAACAGCACCTTGGGCAGCTATTAATCTTTCCAATTCAGGCCCTGCTGTGTCTATCCTCTCTCCCCTGCTCCCTTTGTCGCTTACAGTAAGGATAGCAGCCCTTATAGCTTTCCAGATGCTTACCTGGGATGAAACACTAAGGAAGCCGGGGGTGCAGACTCCATATTTTTTGTCAGCACTGCTCCATCTGAGAAGAGTATCGCCTTTTCCTGCAGCAAGAAAATCACCCTCCCGGGGCAATGAGTCCGGCGGGAGAACTATCGTCATTTTATCAGCGTGATATTCTGAAGTTAGATCAGCCCCTGCCGACGCGCATGTTATATCTATCGGGACCTCGTTCACGCAGCTTTCCCCGGCAGAATTTGAATGGACATAACAAAGCGTGTGATCCCCTATAAGCGATGGTGCGTAAAGCCTCAGTATCCTCATACCTTGTACACTCCTTCAGCGTTCCATTCGCCGCTTTTTCCGCCTGTCTTCCTTATCAGCCTGATATCCCTGATGACCATGCCCTTGTCTATGCCCTTGCACATATCATAGAAACAGAGAGCGGCAGCTGAAACGCCTGTCAGCGCCTCCATCTCGACGCCTGTCACTTCGTTCGCAGTCGCTTCACATGTTATCCTGACAGACTTCGTCCCTTCAGCCAGATCACATTTGACCACTACATTATCAAGTCTTATCGTGTGGCATAACGGGATAAGCTCGGGAGTCTTCTTTGCTCCCATGATACCCGCAAGCTCGGCAATAAGGAAGGGATCGCCCTTTTTTAAGCTGCCAACAGAAACTTTCTCATATATCGCAAGGGGAAGGTCTATCCATCCTTCCGCCCATGCAGTACGCGATGTTATCTTTTTTTTGCTCACATCTACAAGTACCGGCCTGCCGTCACTGTCAAAGTGTGTGTATTCTGCCATTTTTTATCCCCCTATTCCGGACATATGCTGGTGTCCTGCACGGACGTCGCTCCAGCATCTCGGTTTGTTTTTTATGCTGTCAAGTATCAGTTCCTTGAGTCCTTCGCTGTCTTCGTTTAGTATCAGCGGCCTCATCGGGATCTCAACAGGAGCAAATAGGCATGTCCTGAGCTTTCCTGTTGCTGAGACCCTGAGGCGGTTGCAGTATTTACAGAAATGGTTTGAAACAGCAGTAATTATACCTATCGAATCACCTGTCTTCTCGTTCCTGTAGTACTTTGCCGGCCCCGCCTGCGCTGAATCAGGCTTTTCAGCCTGCCATGAATCACCCTCAGGAAGCATCTTTAGTATCTCTTCCCCGCTGATAAAGGCATCTTCGTTCCAAACATCGTCTTCAAGAGGCATAAATTCTATCAATCGAAGGAGAACTTTCTCCCTTTTGGCGAAAGCCATCAGATCGCCTATCTCACCATCGTTGAAACCCCTTATCAACACGGTATTAAGCTTTATGTTCCTTATTCCCGCCCTTACTGCGGCCCTGATGCCGGAGATGACATTCTCAATATTACCGAGCCTTGTCACATCGGCGAACTTAACAGGGTCAAGTGTATCCAGGCTTATGTTTAGGGAGTGGAGGTTTGCTTCAGCCAGCTCTTCTGCATACTGCCCAAGCATGGAACCATTCGTGGTCAGGGCAGTTTTCATCTCTGGAAACTCTCCATTGAGTTCCTTAAGGAAACTTACAAGGTCTCTTCTCACAAGAGGTTCCCCTCCTGTAAATCGTACTTTTCTGACTCCCAGTTCCCAAAGTACCCTGCAGAGGAAGGATATTTCCTCGTACCTCATTATCTCACTGTGTTCCAGAAACTCCACGCCCTCAGCGGGCATGCAGTATTTACACCTGTAATTGCATCTGTCAGTCACTGAAATGCGGACATAGTTCAGGTTCCTTCCGAAGTCGTCAATCAGTCTGTCCATCTGTAGCCTCCCATATCTTCAACAGTCTCTCTCCATTCCCTGTCACCGAGGCTGTCCATAAGGGCCTGTACTGCCGGATGGCTCATGTATATCGAAGGGATGACAAGCTCATAGGGCTCTTCCGCAAGCGGTATAAAGTCAAGCCCCAGTGCATCCGCCGCTGATTTTATCCCCAGTGTTGCATCTGCAAGACAGGTAAAGACACGGTTTGCAGCTTCCATATGCGTCGTACACTGTTGTTCATAACCCTTTATCTCGGAAGGAGATCTCCCTGCCATTTTCAAGAGGTGGTCAAAGAGGACCCTTGTTCCTGCTCCTGGCTGTCTGTTTGAAAATACATTGTCACCGGCACACAGTTCTTCGAAGGTTTTTATCTTTTTAGGGTTGCCCTGCTGCACTATTATTCCCTGTGTTCTGTAGAAAACGAGGATCCGCTCCCATTTTGCTCCGTTGGCAAAACGTTCGATGAAGCTGTCGTTGTATGTCCCGTTCTTGTCGTCAAGGAGGTGTGCCGCAGCCATGTGGCATTCTCCCCTGCTCAGGGCGGCAAGTCCGCCCATACTGCCTACTGCGCGTGAGACAAAATCCCCGCCCCTGCGTCTGATCGGGGTAACCAAAAGCTGTATAGCAGGGTCGTCAGAACCCTGGAAAAGTATTCTCTTATCCAGGTCAACTTTTCTTTTCATCCAGACGGTGACATCTGTCCCCTTCTCACATTCAAGGGCAGAAGCAGGAAGAAGGGCGATCCCGTCTGCCTCTGCCAGCGCCCAAAGGACGCTCGCTCCGGAAGTAAGCGCCCAGGAATATAACGTATCACCTACTTTGGCCGTTTTGACCCTAAGCCATTCCTCTATCCCTGCCGGCGAAGAATGCTGCACAAGAAGTTTGGTATTCCAGGTTTCCCTGCATCCGACAGCTTCTTTTATCAGGTGATCCGGATCTTCATCCCTAGCTGAAAGAAGGTTGAGCAGTGGAAATACGAGACTCCATAGGACAACTGTGGTCGACATTGGAAACCCAGGAAGGCATATCACAGGCTTGCCCTTTATCTCTGCAGCCATTGCAGGTCTGCCGGGTTTCATTCGTATCCACCTGAAGATCACCTTTCCAAGATCTTCAAAGACCTCCAGGGTATGGTCCCTGCGGCCTTTTGCTGAACCGGCACCAACAAGCACCACATCATAATTATCCACTCCCTCTGAAACCTTTTCCTTCAGAAGGGCAGGATCATCGGGGACTACAGGGGATACGTCAACATCAAATCCCCATTCCCGAAAAGATGCTTCGATAAAGAGAGAATTGCTCTCTGCTACTGTGCCGGACTTGGGGTTCGGATCTGAAAGCCATTTTCCCCTTGATATGACCTCATCACCCGTCGGAATGTAGAGCGTCCTGGGCTTTTTAAAGACCGGGACTTTTTCTATTCCTGCGCATAAAAAGAGCGAGATTAGAGCGGGTGTAACAGTATCGCCCTCTCTTGCTATGATCTGTCCTGCCATCACATCTTCGCCAAGCGGCCTTACATTGGCAGAAGGAGTAAGGCTTTTAAAGATCAAAAGATCGTCGCCTTCCATTGAAGAATCTTCTACCATAAGGACAGCGTTTGCCCAGTAAGGGACATCAGCCCCGGTGTTCATCCAATGATATCGTGAAGGCTCCAGCGATACCGGAGTAGCCTGTGACGCGCCGATAGTAGAGGATGCATCCACTGCGTATCCGTCAACGGCGGAGGCAGCATAATGCGGAACGTTCCTGTGTGCCGTTATATCTTTAGTCAGGAGACAGCCAAGCGCCTCTGATATGTTTTTTTCAGTTATATTTTTTCCAGCTCGTCCACTAAATGCTTTTTTAAGCATTTCGATGGCTGTTCGCAGCTCTATGTGTTCGCTGTATCTGGCTACCATAACCATACCTCCGCCGTCTCTCCGGCTCTTATAGTCTCACGATCCTCGGGTATCCTTATAAATCCGTCTGCAGATGCAAGTGAAGAAACGTAGCCTGACTTGGCAAGGATCGGATCTATTCTCCCGTCGGTGGTCATCCTGCATGGGACAAACTCTTCAGGTCCAGTCCTCGCTGTAATGTCTCTAGACATCGGCAGCTGCATTTTTATCCCGTATCCTGTGTTGGCCGCGCCTATAAGTCTTAGCAGCAACGGGATCAGCAGAACATATGCTACGGTAAAACAGGAAAGAGGATGTCCGGGAAGACTTACAACAAGCTTTTTGTCTTGGAGGCTGCCGGCAATGAGCGTCGGTTTTCCGGGGATTATATTGATGCCGCGGATCATCAATCCCGGCGCAGGAAGTTTTTCAAGGACCCTCGAGCAATGATCCCTGATACCCACCGATGAACCGCCGCTCAATATCAAAACATCACAGCGTGCTGCCTCTTCCTTTACGGTCTTCTCAAAAAGATCGCCCTCATCAGAGAGTATTCCCCTATATTCTGAATCAAAACCATATCGGGAAAGAAGCGATCTGACAGACCATCCGTTCACATCTCTTATTTTTCCGGGCTGGAGAGGGTACGTTTCGACCGGAACTATCTCATCGCCTGTACTCAGGATGCTTATTTTAAGGTTTATCAAAGGAACGGCTTTAATGCCCAGAGTAGCAAGAATGCTCATTGTTCTGAAATCTACCAGGTCGCCCCTTGAGAGGATCTTTTGTCCCGCGGGAAACTCTTCTCCGGCAAGTATTACATTCTCTCCGGACTGTACAGCGCTCCTTACCTCCACCCATCCCCCTGTAAGAGCGGTGTTTTCAAGCATGACAACAGCATCCGACCCGTAGGGAAGCACGCCGCCTGTAGGGATGCCTGCTGCCTCTCCCGGTCTTATGGAAATGTCAGGCAGGATACCCATCGGAATATCTCCGGTCTTATTTAAAAACGTGGGAGTACCCGGAGTCGCAGCCACTACATCAGAACTTTGTACTGCAAAACCATCCCTGAGGCTTCTTGTGTACGGTGGGTACTGTTCTTCGGCTTCAATGTCCCCGGATATCCTTTTCCCCAGGGCAGAATCAATAGGCATATAGACAGTCCTCACATGCCAAGGAAAAGAAAGACCTTCAGCGACATGCTGCAGGGCCTGTATGCGAGGCGTGACCTCTTTAACAAAACCAGACATCAAAACAGCGACCTTTCGTATCTTTATATTTTTAACAAAGGCTACTTTATCTCAACAAGAAAAAAGGGATATCCATCTTTCTCCAGTTTCTTTGATAAAACTGCGCCCTCTTCTCTTCCAATTTCCGGGTTTTTTACACGCACTTTGTAAAAGGGGGCTCCGTCTTTCTTATCTTCAGTCAGGTAGGCCGTATATCCCTTAGCCTTCACATCTTGTATCAGCTGGAGCGCGTTTTCTTTTGATGCGAATGCTCCTATCTGGACGTCCCATCTGGGCTCCTTAACAGCGGCAGCCTGGACTTTCTCGTTTTGGGCTGTGGTTTCTTTGGCTGAGGCGGCAGGTTTTGCTGTCGCTTTTACTTGCGTTGTTTCAGTTGATACTTTTTTCTGCTGCCCTTCCTTTTTGACATCTACAGGCTGGGCAGGCTTTATTGAAACCTTTTTCTGTCCTGCCGGATCAACCGGATCCTGAACAGTAACATTCTCTTCCTGTGCCGGCTGAACTGACTCCTGATTTGCAGTTTCCTGCTCGTTGAAGACAATATCGTCTGTTTCGTTTGAATTGAAGAAAAAGAGTTTTACACTGAAAAAAAGCAGTGCGACCGCCATTATTACAGTTAACGGCAGTATGAACTGACCAAACGTAGCCATTGGTTTTTTTTCCTTATAGTTCCGCGTTCTTCTTGTAACCATGCAGTCACCCCCATTAAACTACCATAGATGTTCTAATTCTAACAGCGTTTTAGCTCTGGCGGCAGGATCAAAACGTACTTTTTTTGAAATTCCATTATTTTTAGCCAATGCCACGCTCTCATTATACCCGTACCAGGCAAGAGAAAACTCGCTTTCTGCTTCTTTTGGACTCGTCATCCTCAACTGAGGTCTTTTCTTCTTAATTTTTGTGAGTGCCTGAATCAGGATCTCATATTTCTTTTTTATCCCGGCTGTTCCTTCAAACGCCATCGCGCTCCATACCGTACCGGGTTTAGGCACGAAAGGATTTACTGAAAGTATCAGATTTAGTCCTGTCTCTGCAATTATCCTCCCGGACAGATCCGCTATGGCTTTGATATCTTCATCGGTCTCACCCGGCAGCCCTGTCATAAAATACAGTTTTGCCTGATCTATTCCAAGAGATGCTGCAAGACCTAGTTTTTCCAGGATAATATCGTTGCTGAATTTCTTGCCGCACGAAAAACGCAGTTCATCGCTGCCTGTTTCCGGTGCGACAGTCACGCTGTGCCTTCCTCCCCTTTTAAGGGCGTAGAGCATTTTTTCTGTCAGCCGGTCGATCCTCAGGGATGCGAAAGAGACCCCCTTGTTTTTGCTTTCAAAAAAATCCAGCAGATCTTCGATCTGAGGATGATCACCCGCCTCAGGTGTCACAAGTCCGACCTGGTCGACCTCGCATAGTGAGAATATTTCTTCAAGCCTCTCTTTTATCATTCCTGAATCCCTGTACCTCATTTTCCCAAAGCATCCTGGGAGGGTGCAGTAACTGCAGTTTCGGACACAGCCTCTCTGGAGTTCCACAAGCAGTGTCTTGCCAAATGAGCTTCTGGGGGTCAGCCAGGTGCTGTTCATAGGATGGACTGCATCAAGCGGCTGATCGTTAGCAAGGACTCTCTTTACTGCTACGCTGCCATTTCTTATATGTCGCGGCGGGACTAATATCGACGGATGTTCCGCAAGTTCGTCAAGAAGTTTTTCCTTGTTCCCCGTGGACAGATACCTGCGCAGAGACTTGACGGCGAATGGCAGTGCATCAAGGGCATCTCCTAAAATAATAAAATCGCAGACAGCGGAAAGAAGGAGCGGATTGATGTACGACATTGCACCCCCGGCCCCGATAATTGGATAGCTTCCTGAGAGCCTGTCCTCAAAATGAAGCGGTATATTGGCAGAGTTAAGCCACTTGAAAAAAATCTCCGCATTTCCTTCGTATGCAACGCTTGCTGTGATTACAGGAAAACGCTCCAGAAGAGTATCCCCTTCTATTGATCGGAATGGCACCGGGTCATTGCAAAAACGCTCCGCAGCAACGCCAAGTTCCTTTAAAGACCTGTAAATATAATGATATCCCAGGCTTGATGACGCAACGGAGTAATCTGCCGGGTAAAAGAGTGCCCAAGGAAGGTCTCCTCCCCTGGGCAGCTCTGCTACGCACTCTTCATCCATGCGAAATTCTTTCCAGCTCTGCCATGCGGTGATCTTACCTGTGCAAGAGCCTGCTTCTCTTTTCGTTTTCAGGATTCACGCCTCCGCCTTAAATAAGCAGGAATATCAAATTGATCTACAGGAGCACCGCTTCCCTTGAACATGTCCTCGTCCTGAGTATGGGTGGGTTGTGTCGGTGTTGTCCTTGCCACTCTTATTACAGTGGGCGTATCTTGTTCCTGTGCAGAGACAGACGGCTGAGGCTGTTTATTTTCCTCTGCAGCTGTTTTCTTGAGGTCGCCATAGAAACACTCTTCTCTTGTTTCAGCAGGCTTCTCGATCACACTCTCTTTGGTTACCGGAACAGAAAAGGATTTTAAAGCGGATCTTTTCTCAGCTTGGTCAGCAGACTGCTGGACATGAGGCTGAGGTGTGTTTCTGGTTGAGCTAAAAGCGTTGAGGTGTCTTACAGCTGAAATGTCGACCTTTCTTGAGAAACCGGGATCAGCTGATACTTCTTTTTTCTCATGATTGTCAAAACCGGTTGCAATAACTGTTATCTGTATGGAATCATCCATTTCAGGATCGAATACATGTCCCCAGATTATGAAGGCATTATCGTCCGCAGCTTCGGTAATGATCCTTGTAGCTTCGTTGATCTCGTGTATGCCGACATTTGCTCCGCCTGTGATGTTGAAGAGGATGCCCTTTGCCCCGTTCATATTGGTGTCCATTAGCGGGCTGTTGATCGCATTGTAGGCAGCCGTTGCGGCGCGCTTCTCTCCGTAACCCTCTCCAATGCCCATTATCGCAGAACCCGCGTTGGACATAATCGTCCTCACATCAGCAAAGTCAACGTTGACAAGTCCCGGACGCAGGATAAGGTCTGTAACCCCCTGAACAGCCTGGTGCAGCACTCCATCAGCTATCCTGAACGCATCATTTATCGTTGTCTTTTTCTCTGTTATGCTGAGCAGCCTGTCGTTGGGGATAATTATCAGCGCATCGACTTTGTCCCGCAGCTGTGACACACCTTGTGCAGCCTGTGCTATGCGGCGTTTTCCCTCGAACGAAAACGGAAGGGTAACCACTGCCACAACGAGGGCGTCGGCTTCCTTGGCAATAGAGGCTATAACTGGAGCAGCTCCGGTACCAGTTCCACCGCCCATACCTGCGGCGATGAAAACCATATCTGAACCTTCAATGGCTGCTCTGATCTCTTCCCTTGATTCCTGGGCAGATTTGAAACCGATCTCAGGGTCAGAACCTGCGCCAAGACCTTTTGTCAGTTCTTTGCCCAGAATTATCCTGTTCTGTGCCTCAGAGAGTTCAAGATGAGCCATATCAGTGTTTGCAGCTATAAACTCAACTCCGTTGAGTCCGCCCCTTATTATATGATTTAACGCATTGTTGCCGGCGCCGCCGACACCAATGACCTTTATTACTTCCCTTGTTGGGTAATTTGATTTATCCAACTGAAATATTTCAGTCATATCGACCACAAAAAATCCCCCTTTAAATTATTCAGGGTCATATCTAAAACAGGTCCTTGAAGGCATTTTTCAGACCTTCAAGCGGATTGAAGCCGGAACCTGAAGCTTTGTTGTTTTCATCCAGCTTTATCCTGACTCTTGTTTCAGGTACTATGGAAGGTCTGCCGGCATCTTCTCCGGATACCCCGCGGATCAGCGGATTGTCAAGGTAGCGGAACGGATCTCTTTCTCTTTCCGATATGTATCGTATGATACCTGCCGCGGCTGAGTATTCCTGACTGTTCCTTCCGGGAGGCATCCTGTTGGCATCAAGCGGCGAGGATACTCTTGCAGGAAGGTCCATTACATCCAGAACAAAAGCGTCTATGCCCTCTGTTTTTGAGACCCCGCCCGTCAATATTATCCCTGCAGGCAGCATTGAAATACCCGCTGCTTTTATCTGGGGGCGGATAAGGACTTCACAGAGCTCCTCCATCCTGCACCTTACTATCTCATGCAGGTCCTTCTTGGCAATGCTGTAGTTTCTGCTGTTGTAAACGAAATCAACTGTCTCCTCAGGATCTTCCGGCCCGGTGAAGACAGATATTTCCCTTTTCAGTTCTTCAGATTTATTCAGCGGCAGTTTAAGGACGCTTCCGATGTCGTTGGTTATGTGGTCGCCGCCCACTGATATCAGACCAAGATGTTTCGGCCTTCCGTCAGAGAAAACCGCAACTCCTGTTGTACCGCCGCCTATATCGATAACAACAGCGCCGGCAAGGGCCTCTTCAGGGGAGATAACTCCCAGTGCCGCTGCAAGAGGCTTGAGCACAAGCCCCGAAACATCAAGTCCTGCCTTATCTACGCAGTTCAAAACGTTCTGGATCGTCGATGTCGGAACTATCACAGACTGCAGCTGGATGTCAAGCCTGATAGCCGTCATGCCCAACGGGTCATCTATACCTACATTCCCGTCAAGTGAATACTCGACCGGGATCGTGTGCAGTATACTTTGGTTCGCCGGTACTGCTACATCGGCCTGAGCAGCTTCAATAACTCTTTCAATGTCGAGCTGCATAACTGGACGTGGAGTACGGCCAAGGGAAACCATTCCTTTTGTGCGAATGCTGGTCACTTCACCTCCGCCAAAAGCCACAGTAACTTCGGTAATATCCTGACCTACCATATTCTGCGCATCGCTCACAGCCTGTCTTACAGAGCGAACAGCCTGGTCAAGATTAACTATCAGTCCCTTTCTTATACCATTTGACGGAGCCTGTCCAACACCGATGATCTGAGCTTCCTCACTCCCATGCTCTCTTTCAGCAACAACAACTGTGACCTTGCTGGTACCAAGGTCAAGTCCTGCAAGGAGTTCGGGCTCCCGATCCGATGAATAACCTGAGGCTTTCTTAAACAATCAAATAGCCCCCTCTCTTCTTGATGAGAAACATTTTCGACTCTTATTGTACCTTATTTTTCACAAGAATTTTACCCTTGTATGTAGTATCTATAAAGACGTTGGATGAAATTTTAGAAATATCAGGATATATTTTTTTGATAGCCAGTCCGGCTGTCTGCCATTCCTTTGGATCGTCCAGAAGCATTATGTTCGCGCCGTTGTTCCTTTCCTGACCATAAAAGATCAGATTGACAACATCTTTGCCCTCTCTGAACCCGGCCTGGATGAATTTTACCTTTTCTGACCAACCCAGCGCTTTGAGGTTGTCGTACCAAAGTAATACTTTCTCTATCGGCATGCTGGAGAAAAAAACGTTTCCGTGATCCCCTGAAAGATCCAGCGGGGTCGCTCTGTCCGTGCTCCATGAGAGCAGCGGAAGACCGTCTGCCTTTTCAGACCTTATGAAGGTGTTCTCCCTGAGCGAACTCAGCCATGTCCTTCCATCAGCTGCAACATACCAGAATTTGCCGCCCCAGTACATTCTGAACGCAGGCTCAAGAGGCAGTATCTCAAGTCTGAATTTTCCCCATCCCGAGAGTTCCATCCTGAGGTTGACAGGGTAATAGGCTTCGATATTTTCGCAGTATTCTTCCTTGGAGAGCCACAGCAGGATCCAGATCTTTTCATGGTGCGGTTTTACAGTGCCCCATACGACCTGTTCGGAGAGAATCCCGACCGGATCGATATCGATCCCATGAAGCCTGAAAATAGCATACCTTGACTCCGCAGCTGCAAGCATACCTACGGCTAGGGATAAGACAAGCAAAAGGACTTTCAGCCTCTTTTTAGTCCTTCTTGAAATTGCCCAGAAATTTAATTTCATATTCCAGATTTACCCCATGCAGCTTCAGGACCATCTCCCTACAAAGCTCACAAAGTGTATATATGTCCCGGGATGAGGCATCCCCGTCATTTTCAATAAAATTTGCATGATAACCCGAAACTACGGCCCCGCCTATCCTCATACCTTTGCAGCCGCATTCATCAAGCAGGAGGCCAGCAGACATTCCCGGAGGGTTTTTGAACACACATCCGGCTGTCTTTTTTCCCAGAGGCTGGCCCTTTTTCATTCCGGCAAACCTTTTGATATTATTAAAGATCATTTCCTTCGGTGTGGTTTTTAATGAGATCACACATGATGTTATAAGTGCTACGATACTTTCGTCTACAGGACATGAGCGATATCTCCATTGAAACAGATCTTCGCCAAGCCTGATCGTGCGCGCATTCCAGTCAACAGCGCAAACCTCTTTGATAAGGCCGCTGAATCCGCATCCGCACGCGCCGGCATTGCCCCACAAAGCTCCACCCAGTGTACCAGGGATACCGGTCAAAAATTCCAGGCCACCCAGTCGTTCTTCAATTGTGAGAGCAAGAAGTTTTTTCACAGATACTCCGGCTCCTGCCTCTATTTCAATGCTTTCGCCGTTTCCTGACCTTGTTAGTTTGATGAAATCTAATTTTTCGGTATGGACCACCGCAGCTTTGATCGGCTCGTCGGATACAAGCACGTTGGACCCGCCTCCAAGCACATAGAGCCGGAGATCTTGATTTAAGACTGCAGCAACAGACTCAGAGGCTTCTTCCGCTGTCCTTGGCGAGTCAAATGTCTTACAGACACCTCCTACTCCCCATGTATTCAGATCTTTTAGAGGATGGTCCCTCTGCAAATCACTCTATCCCCTCTTCTTTGCTCATCAGTTCAAGTGTCTCGCATATTTTTTTACCGAGTGTACCTACGCTCCCGGCTCCTATGGTGAGGATAACATCGCCGCTCCTGGCGGTCACACAAACGGAACGGACGAGGTCGTCAAAATTGCCGGAGAGTTCATAATGTGCCCTGTTGTCCTCTGATGCAGCATCGAAGATCATCTTGGAAGTAACGCCTTCGATCGGCATCTCGTCGGAACCGTACACCGGGAGTATAAATGCTCTGTCTGCAAGAGAAAGCGCCTCTGCAAATTCTTTGTATAGTGCTGCTGTCCTGCTGAAACGATGTGGCTGAAAAACGGTGACTATCCTTCTCTTGGGGAATATTTTACGCACAGTGCTAAGGGTAGCACAGATCTCACTGGGATGGTGACCATAGTCATCGTATACAAGGATGTCGCTTACTTCTCCCATCTTCTGCAGGCGGCGTTTTGCCCCTTTGAATCCTAAGAGTGCGTTTTTCACTTTTTCAATGGGGATCCCCATCTCATGAGCGGCAGCGCATGCCGCAAGCGAGTTAAGCACATTGTGTTCCCCGGAAACAGAAAGGATCATCCTTTCTATCCTCTCACCCTTCATGTTGAGGGTATATGAGACACCTCCGCCATCGTTGTGCTGTACCTCTGTCGCTCCCCAATCCCAACCTGTTCCCCATCCGTATGTGATCACTCCATCAGAAATGCCATAATCGGAACAGAGGGTGTTTACACCGGGATCTTCCATGCAGATTATGTTTTTGCCGCCCTCTTTTCTGTGGGCTAAAAATTCAGCGAAAGCATCTGTTACAGATTTGAATGTCATATAGTGATCCCTGTGATCCCAGTCAATATTTGTCACCACTGCTATCTCTGGATGGAAATATACGAAGGAGCGGTCGCTTTCATCAAGCTCGGCAACCATGTACTCACCCTGTCCGAGTTTGGCGTTGGTGCCTATGTCAGCCAATTCTCCCCCAATTGCCACAGTTGGATCTATATCTGCAAGTTCAGCAATGAGCGAGATCATTGAAGAAGTCGTTGTCTTGCCATGAGTACCGGCGATCCCGACACCTCTCCTTGAATTGAATATCAGGCTGAGTATTTCTGCCCTGCGGGAAACAGTTATACCCTGCTGCCACGCCTTCAATATTTCAGAGTGGTCCTGGGGGATGGCGCTTGAATAGACAAGAATATTTGGCATAAAGTCATCTATATGTTTTGCATCGTGTCCCATCTCTATAGGAATGTTCCTTTTCTTCAGACCTTTCATGTATGAGGTCTGTATCATGTCACACCCTGAGACCCTGGCGCCGATCTGATCAAGCAGGATGGCCAGGCCGCTCATTCCTGCCCCGCCTATCCCCATCAGGTGGATATTCTTCGTTTTTAGGTCTTTGTCAGTAACAAGTACCAAAAATAACTCTCCTTTCAATAACAGGAAGAAAGCGCAAGCCAAAGGTCCTGGCATATCTGCCCTGCGCTATTATACTGTTTTCCTCGTTCAATGTTGTTTTTATCCAAGTGGATATCATACAGTCTGATCAGGCTTTTGGCAAAATCCTTGCCTGTTCCCCTGCCGTCCCATAATATAGCTCTGTTCTCTGAGGAAAAGGAGACCGCGTTGTGATACTGATGATTGTCCGCGGCGCCTTCCCAGGGTATCACAAGAGATGGTATCCCAAGGACTGAGACCTCTGTGAGAGTAGATCCTCCGCCCCTGACTATTGCCATGTCCGCCAGGCTGTATAGAAGTTCTGTCTTCCAGACCCTGGGAAGAAGGAATACATTTTCTTTTACTTTCTCCGCTATTTCAGAGACGGCTGGGAGAATTAATGTCCAGTCTGCAAAATCTTCCTCCGAGGATATATCCATTACAAGATCTTTTATAGAAGTACTGCCAAGCGAGCCTGAAAATACCAGAAGCCTTGGACCGTTCGGGAGCTCTCCCTGCAATCCAAGTTCATTCCATGCATCCTTCGGAGGAACTTGGGGAAATTCCCTCACAGGCACTCCTATCCTTGTGTATTTCGAAAAAGGCAGAGGCAGACATTCGCGCCAGCCTGAAAAAATCTCAGCTCCCATCTTTGATGCTATCCTCGAAACCTTTCCTGCGTAGGCATTCTGCTCGTGTACCGCAAAAGGTATCCTGAGTATCTTGCAGGCCATAAGCATAGGAAAGGATACATACCCACCAAAGAGCAGTACACAGTCCGGGGCCGAAAACCTGAGGAAATCGACCGATTTTTTTATTGCTGAAAGCTGGCTGTATGTTCTTTTGATCTTATCCAGCCCCTGCCCGGAAAACGGAGAGCCGTCGATCTGCAGCTTATATGGCTCTATGGCAGCAGAACTGTATATCTCAAGTTCAAGAGGGCGCTTTCCACAAATATATGAGACAGACACATCAGGTTTGTTTTTCCCGATCCATTGTCCGAAAGATATTGCCGGCCATATATGGCCGCCTGTTCCTCCTGCTACAAGAAGCAATCTGGTCGTCATGGCCTATCCCTCTCTCAGATAGCTCTCTTTTTCCAGGCGAAGCATTATTCCTATCCTGGACCACATTGTCAAAAGTGAAGTGCCGCCGTAACTGATAAAAGGAAGCGGCATCCCGGTCAATGGGATGAGCTTTGTCACTCCCGCCACGTTTATTACCAGCGGAATCACCACTGTAAGAGTGACTCCCCATGTAAGGGACGTCTTAAAGCCGTCAGGGACCCTGTAGTAGATCATTTTCGTCTGGCTTACCCAGAATGCGAAAAGTCCTATAACGCCCAACGTACCCATAAGGCCAAGCTCTTCTCCTATAGCAGCATAAATAAAATCGGTGTATGCCGCAGGCAGGTAGTTGAGTTTCTGAAAACCATGTCCCAACCCGGCGCCCCAAAATCCTCCATTGGAAAATGCAATAAGTCCCTGTATCGCCTGAAAACCCTTATCAAGCGGATCACTCCAGGGATCCAGGAATGCTGAAACTCTCCTCATCCTGTAAGGCTCAAAAAAAATCAGCATCGGGAAAATACAGCCGCCAAGCAGTCCGCCTGCGATAACAGGCCACTTCCATCCTATCCTTTCCACGTACATACCCATGGAGACTAAAAAAATCAATATTATCGTTCCGAGATCAGGCTGCAGTGAAAGCGGTACTGCAGCAAGCACCACAAGTATTATCGTAGATAAAAATGCTTTTCCAGGGTCTTTGTTCCATCTTGAAAGCAGCTTTGCAAGGTGGAGTGCTACCGCAAGGCAAAGCAGCTCCCCAGGCTGGATGGAGACAGATGATCCTGGAACATTTATCCATCGGCTGGCCCCTCCCACATTCATGCCTACCCCCGGAATAAGCGGCAGCCAGCACATCACCCAGGTCAATATCAGTATGGGAGCACTCAATTTGAACCAGAATCGCAGAGGTATGGCAAAGACCACAAACATTCCCGTTAGCGCGACAAGAAGCCATTGTGCCTGTTTTATTCCCATCTGAAAGGGAGTCCCTGTAAGGGTAAAAGAATTCGGGCTTGTTGTCGAAGTTATCATAAGAATCCCTACCCCACTCAAAATCAGGGGGATGACCCAAATAAATGGGTTGATCCTGAATTTCTTTTTATTCTCCCTAACTTCTTCCATGCCGTTCATGACTTAAGAATCTCTCTCTATTATCCCTTTTGCCAGCTCACAAAAATGGTCTCCCCTCGCCCCGTAGTTAGGATACATATCCCAGCTCGTACATGCGGGCGAGAGTAGCACTGTATCTCCTGGCACTGCGTTCCTGTATGCTTTTTCTACCGCCTCTTCCATGGTCGATACTATCGTATAGCTTACATATCCGGCCGCATCAAGCGCCGATGCTATCTTTTTCTTTTCTGCACCAACCAGGACAGCACTTTTTGCATATTTCAAAACCGCTTCAGCAAGTGGCGCATAATCCTCGCCTTTGCCCTGTCCTCCCAGAATTATTATTTTACTTCCTTTCAGAGAACTCATTGCGGTCACTGTTGCCGCGACGTTAGTGCCTTTCGAATCGTCAACGAATGTGATTCCTTTTATCGATCCTGCAAAGGCGCAGCGATGTTTTGGCGGCTGGTAATCAGAGATAATTGCAGGATCCGCAGGCCCATGCCCCAGCAGCACAAGGGCCGCCGATGCCATTGCAGTATTTTCAATATTGTGGGATCCGAGCAGTTTAACTGCGTCGAAATCAAATAGCCTTATCGGCTCCTCTTCCTCCTTAACGCAGATGAAAACAGCAGAGCTTTCTCTGTCTATATATATCCCTTTTTTGCTGTTGTCAGACTTTCCCCAGCTTAACGGGTACCCCATGCCCTCCGGCACATTGAGTTCTTTCGAATCCCTATACTGGTAGATAGCATTTCCGTTCGGAGCAAGTGACCGTATAACGTTGGCCTTTGCTTCCACGTATTTTTCGTAAGAACCGTGCCAGTCGATGTGATCCGGTGCAAGGTTGGTCACAACAGCAATATCGCATTTGAATTTATTTACCTTGTTCAGCTGGAAACTGCTGAGTTCAAGCACCAGAAAGTCATTCTTCTCATAAGCTGCATTCGCTGCGGGATTTCCAATGTTGCCGCCTGTCATCGAAGCCGCCCCGGACCTTTCCAGGAGAAACCCCGTCATAGAGGCTGTTGTCGTCTTCCCGTTGCTTCCAGTTACAGCTATTATTTTGCCAGACATGTAGGGATAGACAAAATCCAGCTCGCCTGTCACAGGGATCCCTTTGGAGACTGCAAGCTTTAAAATGGGTATATCCTGAGATACTCCTGAACTGAGGAGGATCTCGTCACAGGCAAGAACCCTTTCTGTATTTCCTTCCTCTTCCCAATCTATTCCCATAACGTCAAAAGCTTTTACACTCTCTTCAGTGATCTTTTTGAGATCGGAGACAAATACTTCAGCTCCCAGTTTTCTGGCAAGTTCAGCCAGTGATCTGCCGCTCACTCCGGCGCCGATCACAGAGACCCTTTTGCCCTTATATACAGTATTGTTCTCCATTTTGAAGCCTCCAACCGAAAAAATTTGCTGAATGCCAAACTACTATTTATACCATAAATATCAATAAAAACAACAGCGACATCAAAATAAGCATACCTGCTGCGTGAACTATCCAGAAACGTGTGACTATCTGGGTCTCTTTCCATCCCAGCATTTCAAAATGGTGATGGACAGGACTCATAAGAAATATTTTTTTGTTGAATGATCTAATTGAGATTATCTGAATTGCGACGGAAATTATCTCCAGTCCGAATATGAACGAAATGGGAATGATAAAAATAAAAGCTCCTGATACTACACAGAGGGAAAGAAGCAGTCCGGCAAAGAAATGCGCCCCTACATCACCCATAAAAACACTCGCCGGGCATGAATTATGCCATAAAAAACCTAAACATATGCCGGCTGCAGAACCGATCGAGATGATCACGGAGGGTTCACCACCCAGAAAAGAGAGTGCTCCAAGGAGCGAGATCAGTACAGATCCGGCAGCAAGTCCGTCAAGACCGTCGGTTACATTGACCGCGTTCTGAAGTCCAACACCCGTGAAGGTGATAAGCCCGATCCCCACATACCGGGGTATCAGGATCGTCGGAAAAAGCAGCATAGAGTCAGGTGTGACCCACACAGCCCATGGAATGGTCACTATTATCTGAAGGACAAGTTTTTCCATGCTTTTAAGACCGTCGCTTGATCTTCTGGAATATTTGATCCAGTCGTCCCAGAAACCTACCACTGCTGCTAGCACGGGATAAAGTGCTATTTTTGCAAGTGTATTCAGGTCAGCAAATGTGCTCAGAAAAGATCCTGCATATATGGAAACAAGGAAAACCGGAACAAAAATAATACCGCCCATTGTCGGAGTGCCAGTTTTGGTTTTTTCATGCCATGACGGTCCATAGAGCTTTGTTACCTGCTCTATTTTCAATCCGTGCATTTTCTTTATCCATAACTGCTGAAAAAATATTTCAGCAAAAAAGGACAAAGTGAAGACCATCACAAATTCAGTGTACATATTAACCCTCCGTTAATAGTGCCACAAGCCTCTTTAGTCCGTAAGAGTTTGAACCCTTTACCAAAATCACTGAATCAGGAAAGGATACTGTACGGGTGAGGTTTGTTATTTCTTCGAACGTCCTGTACCGTTGCGCGTTGACAGGCATTTCGACCGTTGGGTCAAACCATTCTTCTCCCAAAAGAATGACATTGCTGAACGCGGGGAGCGACCTGAGTATCTCCATATGCCATTGAGCCGAAGCCCCGCCAAGTTCTCTCATTCCGCCAAGTACGGCATATGCCGAAAGCCCTGAACTCTCTGCCACTTCTATGGTATTTTCGATCGCCGCCATCATTGAGCGGGGATTGGCATTGTATGCCTCATCTATTACCCATTGATTTTGGGGCAGTTTTTTACATATACCTCTACCTGATATTGGCAAGAATTTTAGAAGTATTTCTGTGGCTTCTGAAATTTCCACTCCAAAACTCTGTGCCGCAATGAAGGCATAACCAACATTATACGAATGCTGGGATCCGAAAAGTCCGGTCTTAAGTTCAAAGCGTTTTCCATCAAGATCATATGAAGATATTAGAAGAGCTCCTTCACCCGACAGTGAGATAACAGAATCAACGATTTTAAGTCCGCTTTGTTCTTTAATTCCAACTCCGATTTTCATAATGTTATTATAATTATAAGACAGTTTATTTTTAAGAAGCTCATTATCTGAGTTATATATTATCATTTCAAGTTTTTCCGAGGTACATATCTCCATTTTGGCACTTAGAACGCCTTCAATGTCCTTGAAGCCTTCCAGGTGTGCCGGAGCGACCTCAGTGATGATCGCCAGGTGAGGAGGAAAGAGTGATACCATATCCCTTATCTCGCCAAAATGGTTCGTCCCGAACTCAAGTATCAATATTTCCGTATCTTCAGGCATGGCAAGGATGGTCAGGCTGCATCCGATGACAGTGTTAAAGCTTCTGATAGCGCTGTGGACCTTTTTACCTGGCTGCAGAAGGCTCACTGTTAGCTCCCTGGTTGTCGTTTTCCCCACGCTGCCAGTTATTCCAATTACCTTGGGTGCCTGAACTTTTAGATATTCGCGGGCTATCTCTGCAAGTGCTTTTTCTGTATCGGGAACTGCTATAACTGCAATCCCTGCATATTCGAGCTCCAGAAGCATGAGTTCTTCTATCTTGTCCGAATTTACAAGCAGAAGCTTTGCTCCTCTTTCTACTGCTTTATGCACAAAATTATGCCCATCTGCATTCTCACCTTTTAATGCAACAAACGCATCTCCCGGACCTACTTCTCTGCTGTCATTCTTCCATGAACGGCACAACTGGATATCAGGCCCGTAATGTATTCCGCCTGACCATAAAACAGCATCTGAAACCCTGGACTGTGACATCAGATCACCTCTTTGCCTTTTTCCCTGCACCACTCCAGCATGACGTTTTTATCCAGGAACGGTATCGCCCCATCTTTCAGTATCTGGTATGGTTCAGGTCCCTTCCCCGCTATCAGGAGGATATCATCCGGGCCTGTCCTGCTAAGCCCTTCAAATATCGCTGATTTCCTGTCTACTATAATTGTGTATTCAAGAGAGTGTTTTTTCGCTCCCTCTTCTATTTCGGAAACTATGACGTCAGGATCTTCGCTTCTTGGGTTGTCCGAAGTAATGATGACGGAATCAGCAAGCCTTGCTGCTATCTCACCCATTATGGGACGTTTTGTCTTATCCCTGTCGCCCCCGGCACCGAAGACAACGAAGAGCTTCCCTTTGCAGACGCTTCTGAGGGACATAAGCACTTTTTCAAGGCTGTCCGGGCTGTGGGCAAAATCGATCACACATGTGCCAGAGCCTGATATTATGTAGCGTTCAAGCCTTCCGGGAACCTGTTTCATCAACAGCAGCCCCTCCATTGCAGTTTTGTCGCGTACTCCCAGTGACCAGCATATTGAAAGAGCTTGAAGAGCATTCATGATATTGTACTCTCCCAGCAAAGGAAGCCGTGAAGCAACCGGTATCTTTGAATCCGGTGTGCTTATTTCGACATCCATGCCTTCGATCGAAGTTCCCTTGACCTCAGCAAAGAATCTTGAGTCTTTTTCACTTGTGCCATAACTGATCGCCCTGCTGCCAAGGTCGCTTATGAGGCGCCTCCCATAGCTGTCATCACTGTTTACTGCAGCCATCCAGTTGTTTCGCATATATTTTTCAAAAAGGGTCTTTTTGGCCGTAAAGTAGGATTCCATGTCTTTATGGAAGTCAAGGTGGTCTACTGTCAGATTCGTAAAGCCTGCCCGGTCAAAGAAAACTCCTTCTATTCTTCCCTGAACTATCGCGTGGGAAGAGGTCTCCATTACACATGCGCTGCAGCCGTTATTGACCATCCTGCTGAGCCAGTACTGAAGATCGGAGCCTTCGGGGGTAGTATGTTCGGCATCCACAAATTGATCTCCGTCATCGTAGTATATAGTACCCAACAAGCCTGTTTTGATCCCTGCGTGATCAAGGATCGATTTTGTCATAAAAGTAGATGTAGTCTTTCCGTTTGTACCGGTCAGGGCGATCATCGTCAGTTTCTTTACCGGTTCGTCATAAAGGACCGATGCGACTATCCCCATGTTGCGCCTGATATTCTCAGAAATGATCTGCGGCACCTGGAGGTCGAGCTTCCGTTCGCACAGCAGTACAGAAGCTCCCGATGTGAAAGCTTTTTCAGCATAGTCATGCCCGTCGCTGTGGTCTCCCTTAACGCAGGCAAATATCGTCCCCGGAAGAACCTTTCTGCTGTCTGAAACCAATTGGGAAATTTCAGGGTCATTTTCCGAGCTCCGGTTCTCCGGCAGCCACAATCTGTATTTCAGATCGCTTTTTTCAAGTTTTGCAAGCAATTCTCTTATTTTCACAAAAACACCCCCGCTTACAGGTCAGTTTTCAAATTTTAATATTTAATGAGGAGAGTTGAAAATACAAATATTATCAGATATACTTTCTGCCCCTTTTACTGCACCAAGCATCCATTGCATTCTTATCAGAATATGGGACAGGCCCTTCCTTCAGTATCTGATAAGATTCGGGACCTTTGCCGGCAAGCAGCAGTATATCTCCGCTCTTCAGGTTTTCAAGGCCAAAATCAACTGCTTCGTTTCTGTCGATAATAACACTGCATTCAGCCGCATGTTTTTTGGCTCCCTCAAGTATCTCTGCGGCAATGGCTGCAGGGTCCTCGCTTTTGGGATTGTCAGAGCTTATGATCACTTGGTCAGCAATTCTGGATGCAGTCTCTCCCATAAGGGGGCGCTTACTTATATCGCTCTCTCCGCTTGCGCCGAAAACAACTGTCAGTTTCCCCTCGCATATTGTCCTCAGTGCAGTAAGGATCTTTTCAAGACCGTCCGGGTTATGCGCAAAATCTATTACACATGTTCCGCTCTCTTCAATAAGGTATCTTTCAAGGCGGCCCGGCACCTGCCTCATTTTGACAAGTCCCTCAAGCGCGGCTTCACATCCTATGCCAAGTGTCCAGGAAAGAGAGAGGGCCTGAAGAGCGTTCATAACATTGTAGACGCCAAGAAGCGGAAATTTTCTCTCTGTGGGGTTTTTCAGATCGGGTGTTTTTATCTCTACATCCATGCCTTCAACCGAAACTTTTTTCACACATGCGCAAAAATCCGCCTCGCTGTTCATAAGACTGTATCCAACGCAGCGTATTCCAAGTTCCCGGTGAAGACGATCTCCGTACGGGTCATCAAGGTTAACGGCCGCACGCCAGTCACCGCGCATGTAGTTTTTGAAGAGGCTGCTTTTTACTTCGAAGTAGGATTCCATGTCAAGGTGGTAATTGAGATGATCTACAGTCAGATTGGTAAAACCTGCCCTGTCATAGAGTACCCCGTCGATGCGTCCCTGACTTATGGCGTGGGATGAAGCCTCCATTACACAGGTACTGCATCCGTTTAAGACCATTTTGTGGAGCCAGGCCTGAAGGTCGGAGCCTTCCGGTGTCGTGTGCTCTGCATCTTCTTTCAGTATCCCGTCGTCACACCAGACTGTCCCAAGCAGGCCTGTCTTTATTCCTAAATTCTCCAAAATAGACTTTGTCATGAATGTAGAGGTAGTTTTGCCGTTGGTACCAGTTATCCCAATCATCTTAAGCCTGGAAACAGGTTCGTCATACAGTTTAGAGGCGACCCGGCCCATGTTTCTCCTGACGTCAGGACAGACCAGCTGTGGAATATCGATATCAATTAAGGGGTGTTCACAAAGCAGAGCTGCTGCACCTAAGGAAAGTGCCGCCTGCGCAAAGTCATGCCCGTCTGAATGCTCGCCTTCCACACATGCAAAAATAGAACCCTTTGTGACTTTCCTGCTGTCCGAGACCAAATTATCAACTTCAGTCAGCAAGAGATTTCCGGGATCTGAAGTACTGTGGATCCTGACATCTAGAGGGCTTTTTTTCAACAATGAAACCAGAGTGCTAAACTTCATACAAATACACCTCAATCAGACCCAAAGCGCAATTTTATTACCAATATATTCAAAGGGTCAAGAAATAAATTATCAGTTAATACTCACCGATCTTTCAGTTTAATTCGGTTTTCATAAGATCCTTTTCAGGAGGAGATACCTGCACAATGTCTTCAACAATCGCTTTGAATATAGGTGCCGCTATCTGGCCGCCGTAGTACCTGGCACCCTGCGGCTCACCGAGGCTGATTATCATCACATACTTTGGTTTTTCAGACGGCCAGAAACCCACAAAAGAAGCGACATAATGTCCTTTGGTATATTCGCCACCCGTTGCGATCTGGGCAGTCCCTGTTTTACCCGATATTGAAACTTTTTCCGTAAAAGCAAGTTTGCCTCCACCTTCACTTACAACCATTTTCATCGCGTTCCTCATAAACTCCGCGGTCTTGGGCGACATGACCTGATAGCGTACCCTGCGTCCGCCTTTATGTATTACCTTGCCATCACTGTCCTGTACCTCTGCTATCAGATAAGGTTTCAGCAGCGATCCGCCGTTGGCTATGCTGCCGATCGCCATGACCGCCTGCAGCGGAGTAATCGCGATTCCCTGTCCGATAAAAATATTTGCTGGAACAGTTCCAAGCCACTCTTCGGGGGATTTGATAAGCCCCGACTCCTCTCCCGCAAGCTCGATCTCTGTTTTTTCACCGAAACCGAACTGCCTGAGCATTCCGTATGCCTGATGCCTCGGTACTCCCATAGACATAATGCTCATTCCAATATTGCAGGAATTCATCAATACGTGAGTAAGATCCTGGAGTCCGTGCGCTCTTTTGTTGACTTCGCTCATGGACTTGTCTGCAAGCCTCATGGTGCCTCTGCAGTTATAAGTACTGTTCTTATTAGCAGCAGCTGTTTCGACCGCTATTGACATTGTAATAGGCTTAAAGATCGATCCGGGTTCGAACACTCTTCCTACTGCATTATTCCTTACTGCATTTTGATCTTTAAGATTTTTCCTGTCATTTGGATCCAACGAAGGATAACTTGCAAGAGCCATAACCTCTCCGGTATTAGGATCCACACAGACACCGGCGCCCCATGAAGCTTTTGCGGCTTTTGCCCCTTCGCTCAAACGCCACTCCATTATCTGCTGTATCCGTGAATCTATCGTCAGTCTTATCGAGCCGGAAGTGTTTTTCAGGACTCCTGATTTTCCACCCATGATATCCAATGTTTTTCCTTTGGAATCCCTTGTCATAAATCTTGTCCTGGGAGGCGAGAAAAGTATGTGGTTCCAGGCAAGCTCAACTCCGGCCTGTCCGTAATCATCAATATCACAATAACCAAGAACATGTGATGCTAGCTCTCCATGGGGATAGACTCTGATCCTCTCGCTTATCGTATAGAGTCCCGGAATCTCTTTTTTTAAAAATGCATCTGCTTTTTCTTTTGGAACATTCCTTATGACCCAATGGAATCGGCCCAGAAGATTTTTGGAGAATTTCTTTGCTATGTTTTCGCCGAATGGTTTTGAAAGCAGATCAGCGCTTTTAGGATCCCAATACTTTGGGTCTATAAAAAAACTTGTGGCAGGCACAGAGACTGCCAGCGGGATCCCGTTACGGTCATTTATTTCCCCTCTGGAGGCACTGACTGCCACGCTTGCCCAGTATTGTCTCTGCGACTGCCTTACTACTCTTGTGTCGGGGCTGAGCTGGATCCATGCCGTACCTGCCGCAAGGATTATCAGCACTAAATATACGGCCTTCCACACAGACTTTGACCGTCTGATGTTCTCAGGCTCATTCTTTTTAATTCTTGGCATGTGCCTTCCTTACAAAAGGATTGATGTAATCAAGAAAACCTGTTTTTTCTTCCATAGGATATACGACCGCCTGAGCCACCATGATGTCAGAATTATCTACTTTGACTGTCCTTATATCCTCAGCATTCACCATGCCAAGCTCTTCTCGGGCATAACTGTATATCCTTGCCGGTGAAAGCAGTTCCGAATATTTTTTCGACATGTCGAGATTGGATTCCCTGCATGCTTCGATCCTTCCTGCCGTCTCAGAAATGCGATGTTCAAGATACAAACCATAAAGACGCAGGGTCCCAAGCGCAGCTGCGCATATAAAAACAGATAAAAAGCAAATTACGAAAAGTGATGAATGCGGTCTTTCATTTTCATGTCGGCATTCTGTGTATTGCATCGGCTTTGTCACCTTTCCTGGAAATTTCTGTTTCTGATTCAAAAATCCTGAGTTTAGCGCTTCTTGATTTATGATTGTTTTCTATTTCGGTCTCTGAGGGAGTTATGGCTTTCCTTGGCTTTGCCCGGCCCAAACCTTCCTCCTGCCACTTTCTGAATCTGGTTTTAACTATTCTGTCCTCAAGCGAATGATAAGATATCGTTATGATCTTCCCGCCGGGGGCAAGTATCTTCAGTGATCCATCCAGAGCTTCTTCAAGAGCATTCATTTCATCGTTTACCGCTATCCTCAGCGCCTGAAAGATCTTTCTTGCGGGATGTCCTCCCATTTTTCTCTGGACCGGGGCGGGCAGTATCTTCCTTATCAGTTCGACAAGATCCCCTGTAGTGACGATGCTTTCTCCTGCTTCTCTATTTCTGACGATGCCTCTGGCGATCTGGTACGCATACTGCTCTTCTCCATATTTCCTGAAAACTTCTGTAAGCTCTTTTATTGACCAGCTGTCAAGTATTTCCTTCGCAGTCAGTTCGCTGTTCGTCTCCTCGGCTGCGTCCATTCTCATATCCAGCGGACCGTCCTCCTGAAAAGAAAAACCCCTGTCTGACTCTGTGATCTGCATGTTCGAGACCCCCAGATCGAACAGAACGACTGACGCACCTGTCCATCCCGGTCTCTCTTTTAGCTTTTCAATGTGCCTGAAGTTGTCAGCTTCAATTTCAAATCTTTCCGAAAACCGCGACAGATTGTCCTGAGCTATTATTCTTGCGTATGGATCCTGATCGAATCCTATTACATAGGCACCAGTACAGTTATTAAGAATGAATCCGGAATGCCCTCCCAGCCCCAATGTCGCATCTACCGTTATCCCGACATTTTCCCAGGGCATGAGTGCTTCAAGCACCTCATTCACCATTACCGGGACATGTTCTTTCATATTCCTTCAAGATCCTCAGCGAGATCACTGAAATCCATCAGGACTCCGCTGCGCTGTTCTTCCCATCTGATGCTATCCCATACCTCGAGATGATCTTCAAGGCCGATGAGTGTCACTTCCTGATCCACTCCTGCATACTCCCTGAGCCCTGAAGGTATCAAAACCCTCCCTGAACCGTCTATTTCCAATTCGGTGGCCATAGATAGCAATACTCTTCTGAAATCGCGGGTCTTTTTTTTGAAAGAAGAAAGATCTTTAAGCTTCAGTATCAGCTCTTCCCACCTGCTGACAGGATAAAGCGCTATGCAGCGGTCTATGCCGATAGTCGCAACTATGGAAGAACCCAGTTCTCCCCTGAAGCGAGCGGGCAATACAGTTCTGCCCTTACCATCAAGTTTATGGTTATAACTTCCCACCAGCATAGATAAATCACCCACTTTACTCCACTTTGTACCACTTTGTCCCACATTAAACCCAATGATATCACAATGCAAGACCTTAAAATTTAATCCTATAATCTAAATTAGTCCTATAGAATCAAAATCTTAAAATTGTTTGATTATGACAGGGTTTTGATAGCTTTTTTGTTATAAAAACGCGTATTGGTTCCTCTGTGTATGCATACAAAGAAAAATCATAAAACCTAATATTTTAAATTTATTGTACTTTTTACTTAAAAAAGAGTGGCGACAGGTTTTAAAACCTGTCGCCACTCTTTAAACGGGAGCACTCAATAAGCCGGGTTTTGTAAAGGACTAGGTCCTCTCCAGCCATTTATCTAATTCCGCCCTTGCAGACGGACTTAAGCGGTCGTACCCGGGAGTCAGCGGGCAGCTTCATACTCCCCTATTCGACCTTGCTCCGGATGGGGTTTGCCTGGCCCGAAGGTCACCCTTTCGGCCGGTGGGCTCTTACCCCACCTTTTCACCCTTACCCGCTTTCGCAGGCGGTATATTTCTGTGGCACTTTCCCTGAGTTCGCACCCGCAGGATTTTATCCTGCATCCCGCCCTGCGGAGCCCGGACTTTCCTCCCGCGCATAGCGCCGGCGGCTGGATCTTGTACTCCCAACACAAGTATAGCAGATTTTATCTGCACATAAGACCGACTGGCCCAAAATCAAAGTTAAACTTTGATTCAGGCCAGTCGATAGGGAATGTTGATTTTTAAAATGCAAGGCTGTTAGTGGGAACGGACGATCTCCTTTATGACCATCAGCCTCGAAAGGGTTGAGCGTTCCATTTCCTCGAGCTTCATTGAGATAGAGTGAATTGCTTCAACAAACGAAGGGATCATTACGTGCTCCAGTGCGTTTACCCTTCTCCTTGTCCTCTCTATCTCCAGAGCCATTGACCTGAGGGCTTTCTCTTCAGCGGCAAGTTTTACCAGCCTTGGCATAAGTTTCAAAAACTGCTCAAGTGCAATGTCAAGGCTTCCCGGTGAAGTGCCAAGTCCGTAGTTGAGCTCGACTTTCTGTTCAGGCAGCTCAAACGAAGGGGCGCGTACACTCATTATGTTTACAAAATGTACATTTACTCTCATGTTTCCGCCTGCGTTCATGAGGGTCTGTTCCAGCATTTCCGGCAGAGTCTGTGCTCTTGCAAGCAGGAAACCCGCATAGCAGGAACTGATCTCTTTTTCGATCTCCTGCCTGAGTTCCCAGACAAATTTCGCTTTCGCAAGAAAGGCCTTAACGAGTGCGTCCTGCTTATCTTTCAGCAGTTTGTGCCCCCTCTTGGCTACGACAAGCTGTCTTTTGAGCTTTGAAAGCTCCATCCGGTTGGGGTTGACGTTCAGTGCCTTCGCCATTAGAGGTCACCCCCTCCTATGCTTCTTTGATCTCAAGCGTCTCGTCTTTTTTTGCTTCGACCAGCGGCTTCAGATATTTATCGATATACTCGTCCCTCACACGCTTAAGTTCCTTGGTAGGAACGATGGTCAGGAGTTCCCATCCAAGAAGCAGGGTTTCCTCTACGGTCCTGTTCTCATATTCTCCCTGACGTACATATTTGTCTTCAAAGAGGTCTGCAAACTTGGCGAATGCCTTGTCTTCATCAGAAAGGGCTCCCTCTCCGAGGATGACTGCAAGTTCTTTGGCTTCCTTACCCCTTGAATACGCAGCAAAGAGCTGGTTCATCAGGTCCGCATGGTCCTCGCGGGTTTTGCCTTTTCCTATTCCCTTGTCCTTAAGACGGGAAAGGGAGGGCATGACATCAACAGGCGGATATATCCCTTTGCGGTGGAGTCCTCTTGCCAGAATGATCTGCCCCTCAGTGATGTATCCCGTAAGGTCCGGGATGGGGTGTGTCTTGTCGTCTTCAGGCATTGTGAGTATCGGTAGCTGCGTAATTGATCCCTCTTTGCCGCGAAGCCTTCCTGCCCTCTCGTACATTGTGGCAAGGTCAGTATATAGATAGCCTGGGTAGCCGCGGCGGCCCGGGACCTCTTTACGTGCAGCTGAGATCTCTCGCAGCGCTTCGCAGTAGTTCGTAAGGTCAGTAAGTATTACCAGTACGTGCATGCCCTGTTCAAAAGCAAGATATTCAGCTGCTGTAAGAGCAAGGCGCGGAGTTGAAATACGCTCGATCGCAGGGTCATCTGCAAGGTTTACAAACATTACCGTACGTTCGAGGGCTCCCGTCTTCCTGAAGTCTTCCATGAAGAAAGATGCTTCTTCAAAGGTGATGCCCATCGCTGCGAATACAACAGCAAAATTAGCGTGGCCGCTGATAACCGTAGCCTGGCGTGCTATCTGGGCTGCTATCTGGTTATGAGGCATACCGCTTCCGGAGAATATCGGCAGCTTTTGGCCCCTGACAAGGGGGTTCATTCCGTCGATCGTCGAGATGCCTGTCTGGATGAACTCTGACGGGAAGTCACGTGAGAACGGGTTGATAGGGTCTCCGTTGACATCAAGGTATGCTTCGGGAATTATAGGGGCACCGCCGTCTATGGGGTCTCCCCTTCCGTTGAATATTCGTCCAAGCATGTCCTTTGAGACAGGCAGCTTGAGGACATCGCCCAGAAACCTTATCTGGGTGGTGTTGACGTCTATGCCGGTGCTTCCTTCATAAACCTGAACAAGAGCTTTGGTCTCTGAAATCTCCAGTACCCTTCCGCGCCTGCGCTCACCATTGGCGAGACGGATCTCCGCCAGTTCGTCATAGCTGACATCTTCGATCTTTTCAACCACCATAAGCGGACCGGAGAGGTTGGAGATCGTTTTATACTCCTTAGGCAACATCATCAAGGCCACCTCCAGCAGCGCTCAGTTTCCCGAGTTCAGTCTTTATTGCAGTCTCAAGAACGTCTAAGTTCTCCAGATCACTCTCTTCAATGTATCTCATACGTGCGATATCTTCTCTGATAGGAAGGTCAATAACAGAGCGAAGCATTCCTCCGCGGACGAGTACCTGCATTCCAAGACAATGGAAAGTGAGGATGTTTCTGAGCATTTTGAACTGCTTGTCCATAGATGCGTAGGTGTCTATCTCGTGGAATGAGTTCTGGTGCAGAAAGTCCTCCCTTATTGATTTTGAAGTCTCAAGCACCATTCTTTCTTCCTTGGAAAGGGCATCCAGACCGACAAGGCGAACTATTTCCTTCAGCTTGTCCTCGTCTTCGAGCAGGCTCATCGCTTCAGTTCTGTATGTGCTCCATTCTCCGTCATATATGGCATCCCAGTATTCACCCAGAGTATGGGCGTAGAGGGAGTAACTCGAAAGCCAGTTGATAGCAGGGAAATGTCTCTGGTAAGCCAGCTGTGCGTCCAATCCCCAGAAAACCTTTGTAACGCGCAGAGTGTTCTGTGTGACAGGCTCCGAAAGGTCTCCTCCCGGAGGTGAGACCGCTCCGATAACAGAAATGGCCCCTTCTCTTCCGTCGCTTCCAAAACAGATAGCCCTTCCTGCTCTTTCGTAGAATGATGCAAGTCTTGTCCCGAGGTAAGCGGGGTAACCTTCTTCTCCTGGCATCTCTTCAAGACGTCCAGACATTTCACGCAGAGCCTCCGCCCAGCGCGATGTCGAGTCGGCCATCAGAGCTACAGAATAGCCCATGTCACGGAAATATTCCGCTATCGTGATACCCGTGTATATTGAAGCTTCACGGGCAGCGACAGGCATGTTGGAAGTATTTGCTATAAGAAGGGTCCTCTTCATAAGAGGCTGTCCCGAACGGGGATCCTCAAGTTCAGGGAATTCAAGGAGAACATCCGTCATCTCATTTCCGCGTTCTCCGCATCCGATGTAAACAACTATTTCTGCGTCAGCCCACTTTGCAAGCTGATGCTGTATAACAGTCTTTCCTGAACCGAAAGGTCCTGGCACGCATGCCGTTCCTCCCCTGGCTATCGGAAAAAATGTATCTACAACCCTCTGTCCGGTCGTAAGCGGTATTTCCGGCGGAAGTCTCTTTACTACAGGACGTGGTTTACGTACAGGCCATCTCTGCAGAAGTTTGATCTCGTGGTCATTACCCTTTGCGTCTGTAATGACAGCGATGGTCTCTTCTACTGTGAAATCTCCCTGTTTGATTTCTTTAACCTTTCCTTTGACTCCGTGCGGAACCATGACCTTGTGATCCACAAGGACGGTCTCCTGTACAGAACCAAGGAAATCTCCGACAGCAACTTCAGCTCCGGCTTCAACACATGGAACAAAACCCCATTTTTTAGTCCTGCTCACTGCGGGAACACTTATTCCGCGAAGTATGTACGGGCTGTTAGCCGTTTTTTCGATGCTTTCAAGCGGACGCTGGATGCCGTCGAAAAACTCTTCTATCAGTCCGGGTGCAAGTTCAACACTTAAAGGTTCCCCCGTGCTGACAACAGGCTCTCCGGGCTTCAGTCCGGAAGTTTCTTCATATACCTGAACAGAAGCCGTATCATCTTTCAGTTCAATAATTTCACCGACAAGGCCTGCGTCTCCGACTCTTACAACGTCGAACATGCAGGCTCCGGCCATGCCTTTAGCAATGACAAGCGGACCGGAGATCTTTGCGATGAATCCTGCTATGGCATTAGGAGTAGCCACTCACATCGCCTCCATTTTCATCATTTCACACCAAAGATATCCATGCCAACAGCACGCTCTACGTTGCGTCTGATAGAGCTGAGACCGACTCCCATGGATCCGCTTTGGTTGGGTACTGGAATTATGCACATATCTGTAGATTCGTTGACTTCATCAACAGCTTGCTGGTACTTGGAGAAAAGGGCTTCCTCAACAAAGAGGGCAGCGTATCCCTTAATGGCAAACCTGTTCATGATCTCCCCGATAGAATCCCTGTTCTCATCTGTTATTTCAACAACATCAAGTCCTATAGCCTTAAATGGAAGTATGCTGTCATAGCTTCCGACTGCTGCCATCGGTGAACCCTGATTAGACGTAGCCATGGCGCATAAGCCTCCTTAGATGGTCCTTGTCCCCTTTGTTTCTTTTGGAGACCGTGATCACCCTGATGTTTTTTATTTCCATTTCCTTGGCCCAAAGGTAGGCCGGAATGTTCTCAGGAGCAGAAGGGCTGTATCTTCCTGCGGCGATCTTCTCCATGTAACAGTCATCCAGAACCCTCTCCAGTGAAAGGATGAGGTCTGAATAACCGCCTGACGCATCAATACTCCCTATAATTTTTCCGAAATCGGAGAACTCAATTGCCCTGCCCCAGGTTTCAAACGGTTCAGATATAAGGGATGCCAGCATGCTGACATCAATGGTGCCGCCATCGTGAAGGAATGGAAGCGCTTTTGACGCATCGTAATTGAACCTTTTGAGCCTCAGCAGGGTCCGTATATTCTCTCCGTCAGTCCTTGTCCGGATCCAGCTTATTATCCCAGGCATATCCAGCTCATGAGCTTTTTCAAGCATCACTTCGAACATTCTCTTATCGATAAGTCTCTCAACCTCGAGAACGTCCCTGCTCTGTTCCCAGATCGTTATGCATTTGGGGATCAGAGTGTTGAGGCCGAATGGAAGAAGTCTGTATTCTTCCGATTCGACGTTCATGATGAGATCGTCCAAAGGATAAGATCCCAGCGATGTGAGCAGATCCCACCTCTTTTTACCTCCGGTCCTGACATTGAACATGCTTTTCAGCAGAACTTTCACATTATGGAAGTCATACTGCAGTCTCATAATATCAACCATTGCCTTGTCAGGGACGAAGGTACGAATCTCTTCATATATGCTGTGCAGGTCTGCTTCAAGAACTTTGTCAAAGTCAGACCCGTTTGTCTGGGAAGTAAGCGCGGAGGAATATGATGTCTCCCCAAGTATCTTGAGGATGGACGCAAAATCTTCGGCGTCGATCATTCTCTGCAAAACTCCGGAATCAAGAAGGCGATGCTCCATTGCGCGGATACGTGCAACAGCATAACCGTATGCCCCTTGACTTGACATCAGGCCACCTCCCTCATTCCGCTGATGACGGGAACAAACGTTTTACGACGTCGGATTCCTGCTTTTCCTGAGCTATCTGAATAAGCATGTCCCATGAGCAGTTTGTACTTATCTTTCCTCTCGTGAGTATGAATCCCCCGGCAATATCAGGCTTATCCTCGGAAAAGACAAGTTCGGTCCCATTTTCCTTATTGAAACCGTCAAGCCAGGCTTGATCCAGGTATTTTTCTTCACGTGAGATCTGTATCTCTTCTTTTTTAGTTGTTACTGCGCATTTAAGAAGCACTTCACAGAGTTTTACGTAATCATCCCTATCGATCATCCTCATTTTTCCAAGGGACAGGTCATAAACATCCTGTATCAGATTACGGCTGGATTGAAGCATCATCTTTTTGACATCCAGATTCGCGACTATTTCACGACGACGGAAAATCTCAGGACGCTCAACTTCAAAACGGCGAATAAAGCCAGATTTTATCGAGTCAATTTCCTCTTCCGCTCTCTGTGCTGTAAGCTCAGCCTTGGCCTTGGCCTTAGCCAGTATTTCATCGGCCTCGCGCTGGGCGTCGCTTCTGATCTTTTCTGTTATCTGGGCCAAAGACATGGTCTTCCCCCGTTCTTTTTAAAGCTTTATGCCATTGAGCATCAAAATACTGACAAGAAGCCCAAAGACTGCATATGTTTCACACATAGCCGGGAGGATAACAGCTTTGCCTATCTGCTCCGGACGCTTGGATATCATCAAGATCGAAGCGGCTGAAGATTTACCCTGCCAGATAGCAGAATAGAAACCGGAGATAGCGACAGGAAGGCATGCAAAACAAATACCAAGTCCCTGCCAGACAGTAAGGGTAACACCGCCTGCTCCGAGAAGCCCTGCCTTCTGAAGGGAGAGGACTGCAACAAGCAGACCGTATATACCCTGTGTTCCGGGAAGGGCAAGAAGGACGAGCGCATAACCGAATTTTTTTGGATCCTCAGTCATGACACCGGCGGCAGCTTCATTGGCTATGCCTATTCCCCATGCAGATCCTGAACCTGCAAAACCTACTGCCAGTGCTGCCCCAAGTATTACAAGCATCGGGCCAAGCTGTTCGGAAATCGTTGCGAGCATTGTTTCCATAGTGAACAATTACCTCCTCAGTTAATAAATACTATATTTTTTGTTTATATGCTTCAAAAAACCTATTGTTTTTCTTCTGTCAAGCGGGCAAACGTTGTCACATTGCGCAACGGAGTAAAATCTTTCCCGTTCGCGTCGTAAAACTTACCAAAGAACTCCACATACTGAAGCCTCAGTGAGTGGATGAAAGCCCCAAGAAGGTTGACAGCTATACTGAAAAGGTGCCCTATTACAAAAATCAGTATGGCCAGAGGTATTCCGACATAAGGTGTCCCGGCAACGAGATTTGCAAGCAGGTTTATTACCATTCCGACGGCTGCAGATCCGAGACCCAGGGCCAGCAGTCTGCTGTAGCTGAGCACATCTCCGAGATAGCCTGTTACGTTGTAGAGACTCAAAACACCGGAGAAGAGCTTGCCTGCAATGTTTGATTTTGTCCTTCCCTGCGTCGCAACAAGGACCAGCGCCCCGGCAATGGCAATGTATTTTGAGACGGAAGCCACTGTACCTGTCAGCATCCCGGAAGAACTGAGCCCTGTAAGCAGAAGGCCGCACAGGAACAATATCCATCCTCCGTGATCGGCCAGAGCTTCAAAGTGCTCTCCGTTGGTCCAGCTGTTCTTGAAGGCTATCAAAAGACCAAAGATGACCTGTATGAATCCCAGTCCCAGCGAGATCGCGAGCAGCGTCATGGGATCATTCATCGGATCCAGGAGCTGCAAAGCATCCTTAATTGGCACAAGTGAGCTGAGGAACGGGAATGCCGTAATGCTGTCACCGAACCAGGAGCCGGTAAAAGCCCCGAAAATGACGGAGACTATCATTCCAACAGTAAGCATGATAAAAAATTTGCGCAGTGTAGGTGAAAGTTGGTGTTTAATGATAAAGTACCCGAATATTCCGCTTAATACCAGACCGTATCCGGCATCGCCGAAACACATCCCAAGGAAAAGGAAGAAAAATGGCGCCATTAGAGACGTCGGATCAACTCCTCCATAAGTGGGGGTACCGTACATAAGGGTAAGAGGTTCCATCGAAGATGCCCAGCCCGGATTTTTGAGCAGCGTCGGGGGCAGCTCACCTTCATCAGGTTCTATAAGTGAAAATTCAGAGAGTGACTCATAGGGACGGACAGTTTTCTCTACCATGCCCCGGCAATCCCTGGGCATCCAGAAAGACCAGATAAAAACATCATCTGTCGGTACGCCCGAGATCATGGATTCTATCCTGTCACTGAGTATGCTCCAGTAATCCCCGTAGTAGCGTGCCATATCAAGACCTTCCTCCGCCTTTGATGCGATCTCCGCACAGAGTACTGCTTCTTCCTTCTCTGTTTTTTCTATTTCCGAAGTCAGCTTTACGCGTTCTTCTTCGGCAGTCAGCTCAAAATCTTTAGGTACGTCGAGCCTTCCTGCAGAAAATTCGGAAGCAATGGCCTGTATTTTTTCCAGGTCAGATTTTTTGAAAAGTACTGCAAATGTTGAAACAGGGTCTTTTTCATTTTCGGGGAGCTTCTGGTATTCAACAAAATCGCCAAGTTCTGATCCAAGCCCTGAGACAAACCCGGCAACAGATGACTTTGGTATTGTGTAAACAGCCCCGCCTATCATTTCTGTACCTGTTGTAAAAAATTCCAGAGGATATTTGATCGAATTAAGGAGCATTGACTGCGTAAGAAGACCCTTGAGCCTGGAAATTTCCGCTCTGGTCTCTGTTGCTTTCTTTTCTTTTTCCCGGAGTTCCGCAACAAATGCCCTGAATTTGCCTTCGTCAGCTTTTGCCGCAAGCTCAGAAAATCCAATGGTAGGAATATCGCCCAACATCCTGGCGATCGAACTGCCCTTGTTTACTTCAAATGGTTCAAGAAGGCGCACAGTAAATCTTACATCGCTGAGAAGCTCGTCTATCTGACGCTGCCTGGCCCGAAGCTGGAGCATTGCCGAGCTGTCTATCGCACCGCTGCCCTCTCCTGTAAACTCGCAGCAGCCCAGTGCCTGCAATTTTTCTACAAGCTCATCTGCAACAGATTTATGAACAGCTATCCGCGCCTTACTCATTTCAGCAAGAGCCATAAGTCGTCATCACCTCTTTCACCAGCCAATCGGCCACCTCTGCAGCGGAAGCCTTTCTATCCTCATAGCATTCCTGCGCTTCCTTCTGACCTTTTTCCAGTATCTCTCTGGCTTTCAGTTCTGCATCTTTTTCAGCATTTGCGACAGATTCGCGCCACTGCCTGTGACATTGCTGTTTAGTGTCCTTTATTGATTGTTCTGCCTCTGCCTGAGCCGACGCAATGGTCTTTGCCGCCTCAGCCTTAGCTTCAGCAATAATTGCCTTTGCCAGAGACTCTTGTTCACGTATTTCCTGTGCCAAATTCTCTGTCAACAAACTCACCTCCCCTCATAATATATGGGCCTTGCTTTAAGACAAATACCAAGTGATTTTAACCTCTGCAATTAATTGCGTCAATTTTCACACATTAGAATAAATTAAATACTTGGGCGATAATTTCGTTATAAATTAAATCGCTGCATCAATTTTATCAGTTTATAGTAATGCTAAACATGTTTTTTTGAACAAATATCCCCCCACGGACATCTTGAACAAAGTTCATATCTTGCCTCGAAAATATCCGAAAGTGCTGAGACAGCTGCTCCATGCACTTTTTCACCTGTGCTTGACAACGCTTCTCCGGACATTTCAATTATTTTCTTTTTTTGAGAAGGACTTCTGAGATAATTTATCCCTATCTCGATCATTTTCTCAGGAAGTCCCTTTTCTTTCCTGAAAACGTACATTGCATAGGCATAGAACTTCAGCTGTTCCACATAGTATTCTCCCGGAGCGGTCTCTTCAGTGGTTGTTTTCCAGTCCCTGAGGCATATGCGGTCAGCTTCTTCCCAGAAAATGTCCGTAGATCCCACCATCAGCAAACCGTCGTCGAGGACCCTAAAGGGAGTCTCTCTCCATAATCTGGTCTCTCCCTTCCGGGATAAAAACGCCGAGAGTCTTTTGCCTTCTTCACTCATTGCGTAATCACAGAGAATTTCTCTTATCTGCTTCCTTGAAAGGGCTGATCTGAATTCTTCCCTGACTTCGTACGGGACATTTTTCAGAACCTTTTCGTATGCGCTGTCATTCTCACCGCCAGGAAGCAAATCTGACAAAGTATCATTGGAAAAATCCCACTTTGAGAGCACCCAGTGAGCAAGGCTTCCGAACTCTGAACCTCCGGCTCCCTCGCCGCCCCTCAATGTCCACTGCATTGTCCTCCCTTGCCTGTAGGCTAACCTGTATGCTGTCGGGCACCATGAAAGCATCGCATAGGCGGAGGCCGACAATCTGGCAAGCTTTGCAGGAGATACTATTTTGGGACAGAGCATGTAAGCTGACCCTGTTGACCCGCCGCACGCTCTTTTTTTATTCCTATAAGAAGGGGCAATCTCCTCTTCGGAGCATAACGTCCATTTATCCCCGGCTTCCCGCGAACTGCTTATCATACCGAGGAAGCTCTCCTTTGCTGGGGGCAATTCTTCTCCGCTGCTGCTGTCGGTTTTTGTAAGACCGCAGATGATCAGTTTGTCTCTTGCCCTTGTAGATGCCACATACCAGAAACGCTCATCCTCTTCCAGCAGTGCCCTGGTTTCTCTTTCTTCGTGCCACATGCCGGCGACCGTCAGCACCTCTTTTTTTTCGGGATACTTAAGGAAATCAGGCATCTGTTTTGCGATCACGCCATATCTCACAGATGTGTCTACAGAGGGTGGACCTTTGGGCCGATCCTCAGCTCCGCCCAGCGCAACGACAGGATATTCCAGCCCTTTTGCTGAGTGTATGGTAAGGACATTGACCGCATCGTTATCTTCGTCCGTTATTTCGGGTTCCTCCTGCTGCTTTGATTCTTTGACAGAAAAACGCATATATTCTGCACACCCCGCGAGTGAACGGCCCTGTGAAACTTCGTACTCAGCGGCTATCTCTGCCATGTAAGAGATATTGGCTCTTACACGGCGTCTCTGCTCCGGTTCGTATGAGGTCAGAAATTCAGGTGAACAGAGCAGTTCCCTGATGATTGCAGAAACGCCCCTTAGTTCAGCTCTTTTTTTCATCTCTTCCAGATAAGAGATCAGTTCAGGATGTTCCTTCCTTATAATATCACTAAGCAAAAGGAGATCTCCGCTCTCCCTGCCGGCCTTTGACCTGGCAAGAAATTCTTCTGCGAGTCCGGGAGGCATCCCGCTCAGAGGAGAAGCCATCCAGCCCGCAAGATATGAAGGATCATCCGGTTCAGCAAGAAGCGAGATCAAATTCACCAGATCCGCGATCTCCCCTCTCGTGAAGTAATCCCTCCGTGTACAGAGGACGTATGGTATGCCCTCCGACTCGAAAGCATCTTCGATGGCCTCATAGAAGGTCCTTTTTGGAACGAGCAGAGCGAAATCGCTCCACTTTACAGGTCTGAACCTTTCTTCGTCACCTCTCTTCTTATCCCATATCAATTTTCCTGATCCGTGGATATCTTTGATCCTTGAAGCCAGTTCCTTGTAAAGCCTCACCCTTGTGTCAAATATTTTCTCTTCTTTGACATACTTTTTCTTCTCATCATCAAAGCTTCTTTTCTGCCTTGATATCAGTACCTCAAACTCCGGAGCTATCGGGTTGGCATTTCTCTCTTTCCACCATTCCTCGGATGAGGGAGAACTCAACGGCTCATATTCCATGGACGACCCTTTTTCAATTCCTTCAGCCCATACCGAACCAAAGATGGAGTTAATCTTTTCTACAAGTTTGTCCCTTGTCCTGAAGCTTTTGTGGAGCGTTATATATTTGCAGCAGCCTCCGTGAGGATGTCTGGCTTTATCTATGTATCCCTGGAATATCTTCAGGTTGGCGTGACGGAAACGGTAGATGGACTGCTTGATGTCGCCAACGATAAAAAGAGTGTTGACATCCTCTTTCCATATCTCTTTCAGCAGTTCATCCTGCAGACCGTCCGTATCCTGGAACTCGTCCACCAGTATGTGCTTGAATTTATTACCATAGTCAGGACTCTTCCTAAGCACCTCACCGGCATATTTAATGAGGTCGTTGTTTGTAAGGATCCCCTCTCTTTGCCTTTTGGACTCCCAGCACTGCCAGCCGAGGGCGCTTGTACGGCGTAGCAGCATCATCAGTTCTGTTTCCCTTTCCGAAGGAGGCAGAGCCATCGCAGCAGCCTTTTTCTTTTCATCCCGCCAGTCCTTCAAAGGCATACCAAGTGCCTCGTTGGCAGATGCTATTATTTTTCTGGGGCAGGACTGGAGGTTGGATATTCCCTCTTCAAGGAGGACAGAAGCAAACCGCCTGCACTTTTCCATGTCAGGCAGGACTCCGCGATACTCATACTCTATCTCGCTCAGTCTTGTCAGGCTTTTGCCGGGTTTTTCACTGAGCTCTTTCCTTATTGCGGGAAAGACTCTCTCCTGCCATGTCTCCCATATCTCGGCATATATCTGATCCCGGCTTTCAACATCTGAAAGCAGTTCGTCCATCGACTGGTCCCAAAGGTCGTCGGGGGTCCTTCCGAAGCTGCCTAGCTTCTCCGAGGCATTCCTGGATATTTCTGCCAGTTTTTCCGGACCGTAATGATTCACAAAGTCTTTGAAATGTTCCTCGCTGAAAAGGTTTTCAGCCCTCTCAGCCCATTTTTCTGTAACTGTCATCTTTACCCTGCGAAGCGAAAGCGTATCTATGATCTCGGAAAATGTTTTCCACCAGAGCTCTTCCACAGGTTTTGAAACTATTGAGGCTCCTGGGTCTATGTTGAGGACCAGTCCCGATTCCCTGATGATCTTCATTGCAAAAGAGTGAATGGTCGAAATATAAGCGTCATCGATCCTCTGTATCCTGTTTTTGAGATGAGAAAGTTCCTTTTCGGACCTGCTGTGCCATTGCACCAGTGTCTCTTTTATCCTCTCGTGCATTTCTCGTGCTGCTTTTTCGGTAAAAGTCAGGACCAGTATCTGATCCACCGTGCATTTTTCGTCTGTCGCCAAAAGCCATGCAAAGCGCTGGGAAAGGGTCTGGGTCTTACCCGTTCCCGCACCGGCGCTTACAACTGTGAGCGGGCTCATGCTCGTAACAGCCTCTATCTGTTCAGGCAGCCCCTTCAGGTTGCCGTACATGGTGGAAAGAGGATCTTCTCTATCAGGAATCATCCCCGTACCCCCTGACATCTTCATTCTCCGGATCGTCTCTGTATCCTTCCCTTTTCCGGCATATAACAAAGAATTCACAGAACCTGCACATGGCAGATTCATAGTTTGCAGGAAAGAGACCGGCTTTTAACGACTCAGCCATATCTTCCATAGTCTTTTCTGCAAGGTCAAGAAATTCTTCAATTCGCTTTCTCGGCTTTCTGGAGCGGTAGGCACTTCGCATTGTATCAGAGGCAAAATATCCATAAAAAGATGCGTCTTTGTGTCCTATCCACCCGTAGCCGAGAGGCCTTTCTCCCGTCGTTTTGCTTATTATTACAGAGTATGCCGCCAGCTGCAGTTCGTTTCGGTGGTCATATGATCTGTTGGACTTGTAGTCGATCACAACAAAACCATCATTGAAAAAATCCACCCTGTCAGCCCGCCCTTTGAATATGACACCATCTGCCGCGTATTCAGGAAGTTTGTATTCAAGCTCTGTTCCTGTCCGTTTTTTAAGCTCCTCAGAGCATTCGATACTATCCAGAAGTTCCGCGACAGAGCCCATCTGCTTCATCAGGCTGTCAGCATGCCTTTCCAGCCTCGGATCAGTCAGCAGCTCGGGATAATGGTCGGATGAAGCTTTTTTCCACTCTTCTTTTGAAAGCAGAGTAAAGCTCCGCGGTGATGAAAGGTACTCTCTCCAAGAACGCTCCCACACTGTATGAAGAAGGGAACCGGCCCTAAGCGGGTCAAATAGTTCAATGTCGTGGTCCTGAAGCTTTATGTTGATCCTGCACCAGTATCTGTAAGGGCATTCCTTCCATTCATCGATGTTGCTCAATGAGACAGCAAGAACGTCAGAGGCTGATCCCTCCCCCGTTCTGGGAAAATCGCCCCTCTCTTTTTTCCCGGCAGAAAGAGGAACTTCAGCTCCGCTGAACCAAAAACAGCCGTCAGGGGGGATTACATCAGAGGGGTTATATTCTATGCTTCCTACCCTCTCCCATCCGCCCGGTCCCTTTTGAGGAATGAAAAGAGGATCTATAAACTGTGATCCTCCAAGAGGGCGTCCGCTCTGATCAGTAAGGGAACGTGTTATGACAGTCCCTTCAAGGGAAGTTGCTATAAGCCTCCTGAAGAGGCCTTCCTTCTGCTCTCTTTCTTCATGCAGCTCGGGGATATGAGAAAGATGTTCTCCGGCCCCATCATCAGAAGGCTGGTTTTCATTGAACCTGATCTTGCTTTCGTTATCAAGGAGGGGGGATTCCCGGAGCTTCCCCGGCCATGTGCTGTAGTCTGCGTCCGTCATTATCCAGTACCTGTGAGTCGTAAGCACTGGAGGAAGCCCTGCGTATACCGTCAGGGAACGGCTTTGCGGCAGCCTTATCGGAAGGGTGGCATTCTTTCCCCACTCATGTATGTAGCTGACAGCTTCCAAGCCCTTCAGCAGCACCTTTGAAGCAGGCCCGATATCCTTGCTCATGTCTTCAAGTATTTCTATCTTTTGCTCAAGCTCTTTGATCGAGGATGATGTGTCTTTCAAAATTTCGTCCAGGCTTGGAGTGGTATCAATAAAGCTGCCTACTGCACTCTGGAGATCAAGGCCATTGATAAATTCAAGCCACATCTTCAGTATCTCGGGAGGGGTGCCTCCCGCTGAAAACTGCCTGCACAGCTTTTCAAGATTTTCAAATGTAAGCAGGGACCTTCCCCTGAGCAGAGCCTTCCACGCCCTGCTGCCTTCCGGGAAGGCTGAAAGGGCTGAAGAGAGGTCAAACTCGGGGGATCTTAACAGGGGGTTCGCAAGCAGGAATGCCGTACTCTCTCTTTCCCAGCCGGAGGCGAAGGCGTTCCATATTGCTTTGGGCAGTTCTCCTAATAGTGTATCTGCAACAGTACCCCTTAGCTGAACATTAAATGGAATTTTATACCTCTGAAGAGAATTTTCGATCAGTGAGAGGTGCTGCGTGGTCACCATTATTCCGATATCACCGAAATCATTTATAGATCCCAATGCCGAAAAGGCCCCTATGCCATGCGCCCAGAGGGCTGTCTCCCTTGCTGCCGCATCAAACTGCATCTGGCAGTCTCCCGCTTTCAGCTCAAATATCCTTGAGTGCCATTTAGGCCTCTCCCTATACTCTGCTCCAACCTGAACGATCGAATCATGCAATGAATCCAGACCGGTTTCGGGCAGTAAAAATATAGTTTTAGTAACTTCTTGAAGTTTTTTAATGAGTTTTGACTGGCTTCCGGTGAAAGTAAGAAAGCCTACCAGTACAAAGGTAAGATCTGAAACAGCCTTAACAGATGCTTCTCTGCACAAGCATTCTCTGATCAGCGAAGCCATCTGTGCACTGTCAGCAATGCTATTTTCCTTAAGGTATTCAAGATAATCGGAATAAAGCCTCAGAAGTATGTACCCGGGAGATGCTTCCGGCGGGCCGTTTTCCTGAAAAAGTCTTTCCCTGAGGTCGTCCGGTGATATACCCTCTGTCAGAAGTTCTCTTATGTTATTACCGAGCACCTCTGAAAATCCCCTGTGAAAGACTCCTTCGGGCAGGTCTTTTCTAAGGTCTCCCTCTTCTTCCAGAAATTTATATAAAATGTAAGAAATGATCAAGTCATGGTCTGGGGGGTCAATTACACGCTTTGGGATGAGCTGTGAGGACTGGTAGACCTCCCGGTAGAGGTCGCTCCATGTCCATACGACAGGCCTGGCCCCGAAAAATGAACCCCTGCGGGAAATAAGGTGCAGGATGGCGTCTTTGTCCAGCCCTGACGGGACTATAAAGACAGTCTTGCTTCCGCCGTCCTTATAGAGCCGGGAAAGCCTCTCTTCTTTCTCTGATATGTTGTAATAAGTTTCAACTATGGGCATTTCTTCTCACATAACCAAGATATCCGTCTACACTCTGACGCAGGAAAAAAGCCTCCCTTTCCCTATCCTTTTCGGGAAGCTTGCCGATCTGCGCAAGGGCCGGATCATGTTTAAGCAGCGCCTTGACTCCATCTTCCGTTCCTGCACCAGCAGGAAGTGCTGAAATAATGTCCTTCCAGAAAGCCATCTGTTCCTTAGCCATAACAAGCAGTCCCTTCGGATCGCGGCTGCAGCCCGAATGCGGATAGCATATGAGATCCGCGTCCCCAAGATCTATCAGCTTCTGGAGTGAACCCATCGCAGTTTCATAGAAAAATTTGTGCGGAGTCGCCGGCCTCATGAAGACAGACCCGTCCGGAAGCTCAAAATAACAGCCGGCAGCTTCTCCCGGGAAGAGTATCCTTACTCCGTCAAGGTCATAGAGGTATGAGCTGTGATGGGGAGCATGCCCAGGAGTATCAATTATCTTCAGTCCGTCCAGCTCAATATTTGGATTAGCAAGCGCCTCTTCAGGGAGGGGTATTGGCATTCCGTACACATCGCAGAGGTCCCCCAAATTCTCCCTGCTTCCCTGTATAAGCCTTTCCGGGTCCACAAGGTGGGGACGGCCTTTGAGCGGGGCGATGATCTTTGTGCCGGGGAATTTCTGATGGAACTGTCCTGCTCCTCCCGAATGGTCAAGATGGATATGCGTATAGAGAAGGTAATCAGGTTCGCCGGCATTCATCTGCTTCAGGTCCTCTATAAGCTGAGGAACGGAAGAAGCCGGTCCCGTCTCCATCAGGATCGACCTTCCTCTGGTTTTGTCGTCGATGTGCCATCCTATAATAAAAGATTCAAAACCGCCCCTTGGAACAGGCAGTATTATCTCCGTAAGTCCCTTGATGATTTCTTTTGTGTTCATTTGGATCTCCCCTTTTAAAGATTTCCTTGCCGTCAGAGAATTATCTTACGATGACCAGAGCAAAGAACCGTCCCCGGATTCGCCAGCCTTTTTACTCAGCGTCGTCGAGGGCCGACAGTACTTCATCAAGCAGGGTCTGGAAAGTTTCACAGTGACGGTCCCTTGGATATTCAAGCCCTATCGGGATGGAGGCCTCGATCTTTCCCTTTTTCAGGACGATAACACGTGTTCCGAGCCTGAGGGCCTCCCCTACGTCATGCGTCACCATGAGGAAGGTTTTGCCTCCCTCCAAATATATCCTTACAAGTTCACGCTGCAGTGCCCTTCTGGTAAAATAATCCAGTGCCCCTAGAGGTTCATCCAGAAGGACTATCTCAGGATCACACGACAGAGCCCTCCCTAGGGCGACCCTCTGTGCCATCCCTCCAGAAAGCTGGTGCGGCATCGCATTTCCATATTCCTCAAGTCCAAGCATCTTCAACAGGCCGGTTGCCTTTGAATGCAGATCTTTAGCCCTGTCTTCCGGATGAAAGGGAAAAAGGATATTGTTTTCGACAGAAAGCCAGGGAAGGAGGCGGGGCTCCTGAAAGACCATCCCTACGGGAAGCGGATGTTCCTGATCGCAGACTCTGCCTTTAAATAATATCCTGCCCTCTGTCTGCTGTTCAAGACCTGCCAGTATCCTGAGCAGTGTGGTCTTGCCAGAACCGCTCCTTCCTACTATTACAATGAAGCCGCCTTGATCTATTTCCAGATCGATACCACTTAGGGCATCTACATTCATATCTTCAAGTGAATATTTTTTTTTCAGGTCTTCAATGCTGAGCCAGGTCAAGCTTCGATACCTCTCTTGAGGTAGTGCTTCATTGCCCAGAGAAAACCATAGTCCAGGAAAGCTCCCAGAGCTCCGATCACAAATATGCCCATGAGGACAACGTCTGAACGGGAAAGCTGTTCAGCATCAAGTATCATATACCCCAGCCCTGAAGATGCCGCAACAAGCTCCGCAGCCACGAGTGAGCGCCAGCTGTAACCAAGGCCAAGTCTGAGTCCGGTAAGTATCGACGGTATCGCCGAAGGCAGTATGACAAACTTGAACTGATGCCACTTTTTGTAGCCAAATACCGTTGCTACCTCGATCAGTTTGGGATCGCAGTCCCTTATGCCCTGAAGTGCGTTCATGAACACAGGGAAAAATGTAGCAAGGATTATAAGAATTATCTTCGGAGCCTCTCCTATCCCAAACCAGAGGATAAGCATGGGAATAACCGACATGGGCGGTATATGCCTCAAAAATTCCAGTGTGGGCTCAAGCTGTACCAGCAAGGGCGGGAACCATGAGCAGAGAAGTGCAAGTGAAAGCGCAATGGACGCAGAGAGTCCGAATCCTTTTATGATCCTCTCAAGGCTGGCCCAGACGTGCTTTTGCAGCTCTCCGTTCTGAATCGACAGGACGAAAGAATCAATGACTTTTTCCGGGGAAGGGAGAAGAAAAGCATTCCACCAGCCTGCGTTTGAACCTGCCCACCAAAGGAATAATAACAGTACAGGCAATATCAGACCGCTTTCCAGCAAATTCTCTTTTTCGAATTTCATTCCCTCACGCTCCCGTTATATTGTACATTTTTTTAGCTGATAAGCACAGTAAATGAGCCTGATTTATGTTAATCTATTATTACGAAGATCAGCAGCACCAAAATATGATACTGCATACAGAACTCAGAAATCATCAGAAAGGGGCAGATAAATTGGGAAAAGTGACCTGGAAGCCTGGGACCATGCTTTATCCTATCCCGCCCGTCATGGTCTCGTGCGGTACGATGGAAAGACCCAATGTCATAACAGTAGCCTGGACCGGGATCGTAAATTCCGATCCGGCAATGACCTACATATCAGTCAGACCGGAGCGTTACTCGCACGAACTGATAACGGCTTCTTCAGAGTTTGTAATAAACCTCACTACGGAGGCGCTGATATGGACCGCCGATTACTGCGGTGTAAAGTCCGGAAGGGACATAGACAAATTTTCACTGCCGTCAATAACCGCGATCCCGGCTTCAGAAGTGAGTGCGCCCATGATAGAGGAAAGTCCGCTCAGCCTCGAATGCCGCGTAGATCGCATACTCAGGCTCGGCACTCATGACATGTTCCTTTCAAAAATTGTTGCGGTAAACGCAGATGAAAAGCTTATCGACAGCAATGGCAGACTTCACCTTGAAAAAGCCCGCTTAGTTGCAACAAGCCACGGGAAATATTTCTCACTAGGAAAACAGCTCGGTACTTTCGGCTACTCTGTTAAGAAAAAAAATAAAAAATGACTCCGGGATCATCTGATCCGCTTTAAAATTATTTTTATAATAAATCTGTTCATAAAGGGAGGAATAGAGATGCTGGTTTGCGCTATATGCGGAAAAGCGCTGAAAGAGTGCTGCGACCTTTTTCACGAGGCTGTCACGCCAGACGGTGACACAGTGGTCGTATGCAACGACTGTGCAATAGAAAACGATCTGCAGTTTGAGCCTGATATAAAAGAAAAGTAAAAAGTTAGAGATTGTTTATCATATCCCTCTGTGAGCCTGGAATAATGCTCTTTATGCCCCTTGCAGCAGAGAGCATATTCCCGATCTTTATAGTCTCAGTTCCGGCCGTCAGTTTAAGCGTGATCCTCTGCCGGAGTATCTTCTTTATAATAAAGCGATGGTCATGCCTTGAATTCTTCAAACTCCACAGCTCTGTACTGCTCCGCCGGCTTTCCCGGAACTACTATGGCATGGGCGGGGCAGAACGCCACACACCTCTGGCATGACTCACAGAGATTTTTGTTGATAAATGGATACTCCCCTTTCTTGTCGATAGCTCCTACAGGGCAGTTTTCCAGACACCTATTGCATTTCATGCACTTATCATTATCCACCGTTATCGGGAACATCCTGTAAAAGAACCTCAGTGATCTCCCGCTCGAGACCAGTTTGTACCACATCGACGGAATGAGAGGTATGCCGCGGTTCCAGGAGGCCTTTCCCTCTGAAAGCTTATCGGCAAACGACCTCGCTTTCTCAAGTGCCGCAGAGACCAATTTCTGATTTTTTTCAACAGGGATCACTCCGTTGTTGTAGTTGCCGGGCATCACAAACAATTCTGAGCCAATAGGCTTATAGCCTTTTTGCCTGACAAGCTTTCTGAACTTTCCCTCAGCACCGAGAGCGGAGCCGCCCATCGTAGCGGTCATGAATATCCTTCTCCCCTTCCCCTCAGGCAGTGAAGCAATAAATCTCAGAACAAGAGGATATGATGAGAAAAAAGCAATCGGGAATGCCAGGCCGATAACACTGTCACCAGACATCCTGAAGGAATTAAGCTTTCCTATCATATGGAAGTTGACCTCGTGTCCTTTTTCTTCAAGCCTCCTGCCGACTTCCTTTGCTATCGTAAGAGTATTGCCGGTTCCGGAAAAAACATAATATTCGACTTTCAATTTTTATTCCCTCCCACGCCAGAACAATTATACGAACAGCCATTTTCACATTATCATTATAGCCATTTACTCAGATATAATAACAGTATAAGCAGACATAGAAAAGTAAATATGCCCATACTGAGACCAATTAAGACAAATCAAAAGGCAACAGGTCCGGATTCTCTCCCTGAAGATCAAACTCTTTAATAGAGACCGCCCCTGCAGTTTCATGCGGCAGGGGCGGCCTCTTTTGCAATCATCCTTGCACTCAGCCGCAGTGATCATCAGCACGGCCTGTGCTATGACAGTTAATTCTTATCTCTCCGTTCTAAGCACCTCAGATGAGTCTTACCACCATTGCCACACCCTGGCCTCCGCCTATGCAGGCGCTGGCGATGCCTACACTTTTGCCCTGCTGCTTCAGTGCGTACACGAGGGTCGTCAGTATCTTGGCACCGCTTGCTCCGATGGGATGTCCAAGAGCTATCGCACCCCCGTGGACATTCAGTCGGCCCATATCAAAGGGCATCTTACGGTGACATGCTATTACCTGTGCCGCAAATGCTTCATTTATCTCGATCAGCTCCATGTCATCCATGGTCATACCTGCTTTTTTCAGCGCAATGTCCATTGCCTTTACAGGTGCTATCGGGAAATGTTCAGCGTCGACTGCTGCCGCCGAGTAACTTAATATTTCGGCGATAGGCCTGAGACCCTGCGCTTTGGCCCAATCATCGCCGGCGACCATTACAGCGCTTCCCGCATCACATAGTGCGGAGCTTGAGCCTGCTGTGATAGTACCATCCTTTTTGAAGATCACGGGCAGTTTTGCAAGTGATTCTATCGAGGTATCTTTTCTGGGGATCTCATCTGTGTCTAAGATAAGCTCTCCCTTCTTCCTGTCCTTCAGGATCACCTGCACTATCTCGTCCTTAAAAAGCCCTTTTTCTATGGCATCGACAGCTTTCATATGGCTGTGATAAGAGAATTCATCCTGTTCCTGGCGTGTGATCGAAAATTCCTGGATCACAACATCCTCTGTGATCTCACCCATGAGGCGGCCTGCCAGAGGGCAGATAAATCCATCTGCATGAAGAACGTCTTCGGCCTTTTTCTCACCCATCCTCATGCCCCATCTGGCATCCCTGAGTATGAAGGGAGTATTGGTCGCACTCTCCATTCCTCCTGCCAGTATCGTGTGAGCATCTCCCAGGCGAATCCTGTCAGCAGCGAGCATTATAGTGCGCAGCCCGGAACCGCAGCGGATATTTACAGTGAATGCCGGCACGGACTGGTCTATCCCCGCTTTGAACATGGCATTCCTGGCCGGGTTTGCTCCGACGCCTGCTTGCCAGCCATTTCCCATAATTACTTCTTCGACCGCATCAGCGGATGCGCCTGAACGGATAATAGTCTCTTTTAAGGCAGCTGCTCCAAGATCCACTGCAGAAAGTTTAGAGAACTGTCCTCCGAATTTTCCTCCTGCTGTCCTGCTGGCGCTCAATATTACTGCTTTAGCCATTTCATGCGACCTCCATTCCCTTTATCGGGTGGAGCGGATCAGCCACATCAAACTCAGCCTCGGTATGTTCCCTGATCTGCTCAAGTGTTACTTCGGGCGCTTTTTCGATCAGCGTCATTTTGCCGTCAGCTATTGAAAATACTGCGAATTCCGTCACTATCATACTCGCGACTCCTACTGCCGTAAGGGGAAGTCTGCATTGTTTCAGTATTTTTGCCCCACCCTTTTTAGTGGTGTGTGTCGTCGCTATGTACACTTTTTTTGCTCCTACGACTAGATCCATCGCTCCGCCCATCCCTGGAACGCTTTTGCCCGGAACGACCCAGTTCGCAATATCTCCTGTCTGATTTACCTCAAGCGTGCCAAGTACCGTTGCGTCGACATGCCCTCCTCTTATGAGCCCGAAACTTGTATCGCTTGCAAAAAAACTTCCTCCTGGAAGCATCGATATTATGCGCCCACCGGCTCCAATACATCTGAGATCTGGTTCCGCCGGAGCAGGGCCTATGCCGATAGCTCCGTTTTCAGCCTGAAAAATTATGTGGACACCTTCGGGAATATAATCTGAAACAAGTGTCGGTATGCCTATTCCAAGGTTCACTACCTGTCCTTCTGAAAATTCCAGTGCTATCCGTTTGGCTATTCTTTCCTTTATAATGCATTCATCAAGTTCTGGAAGCATAGTATGAACCTCCTTTCACAACTATCATGTCCACAAGGATCCCCTGTGTTATTATTTCATTCGGATCAAGCTCTCCCACGTCCACCACTGAGTCGACCTCAGCAATAACGATCTCCGCGGCAGTTGCCATAGCCGGGTTGAAGTTCTGGTTGGTGCCTTTGTATATGAGGTTGCCCATACGGTCAGCCTTGTACGCCCTCACCAGGGATACATCGGCCCTTAGGGGGAGCTCCAGGATGAATTTTCTTCCGTTTACTTCGAGCACCTGTTTGCCCTCTTCAACAATCGTTCCCACTCCTGTAGGAGTAAGAAAACCACCGAGGCCGAATCCGCCAGCTCTTATACGTTCAACGAAAGTCCCCTGAGGCGAGAGTTCAAGTTCCATTTTGCCTGAATTGAAATACTCGCCGGTTTTTTTGTTGAGACCGACATGGGATGCAATTACTTTCTTTATCCTGCCTGCGGCGACCAGTTTTCCATGCCCCACATTTTCATATGCGGTATCGTTAGCGATCATGGTCAGCTGATCTGTTCCGGCTTCAAATAGCGCGTCGACAAGCGTGTAGGGTATTCCTCCATAATTGAATCCCCCCACCATTATCGTGTCGCCCGGTTTGATGCATTTCACTGCTTCTTGCGCAGAGACAACCGGTTTGATAATTTTTTTAGTCATCATACGGTTCCTCCTTCAAGTTTATTTTTTTTCTTTCCGAAACCCTTTTGTTTCGCATATACCGCTCCGACAATCACTGCCCCTATTAGATTTGTGAGCATTGTGGGATAAATGATAAGGAAAGGTACCGCAAATAAAAGCAGCCTTTCAATTATGCTGATGTCATCAGCAAAATATCCCTGCACTGCAGCTGAGAGCCCTATGACTGCAATGAGTGCGGTCACGCTTGCAAAAACGATCTCAAAAATGCTCCCCTGCAGCAGAAGACCTGGATTGTATATGAACATATAGGGCACTATAAATCCTGCAGCTGCCACCAAAAGAGCTGTAAATCCAGTTTTCAGCGGTTCCGATTTGGCTATCCCGGCAGAGGCGTATGTAGCCAGCGCTACGGGAGGTGTTACGTCAGCAAGCACTCCGAAATACAGACAGAAAAGGTGGGCAGAGAACATCGGAACTCCCATCTGAGAAAGGGCCGGAGCTGCCAGTGTTGAGGTAATGATATATTGGGCAGTTGTAGGAACTCCCATACCAAGGATTATTGACCCTATCATTGTAAGTATAAGAGCAAAAGGAAGTATACCTTGAGACATGCTCAGAACAAAGGATGAAAAAGCCAGCCCAACTCCCGTAATAGCAATAATACCAATAACGATGCCTGAACAGGCACATGCTGCAGCAACGTCAACAGCTCCGGTACCTCCTGCTATCATGGCGTCAATGATCCTCCTGGGCGTCATGCGGTGCTCTTTGTCTCCGAGCCATGATGCAACAACGAGCGAAACAATGGACCAGAAGACCGCCATCGTCGGCGAATATCCGAAAGCAAGGAATACTACAAGTAAAACTATCGGAAGCAGAAGATGCCATCCCTGGCGTAAGACTTTTTTGACGTTAGGAAGCTGTTCTTCTGTAAGCCTCGGCATACGTTTTTTACCTGCCCTGAAATGGACCATTGCTCCGATGGAAATAAAATAGAGAGTTGCAGGAATGGCGGCACCAACGACTATTTCCCAATAGGATACTCCCAGAAACTGAGCCATTATGAAGGCAGCGGCTCCCATTACCGGCGGCATGACCTGTCCTCCTGTAGAAGCAGCAGCGACTATCGCTCCTGCAAATTCAGGAGAGTAACCTGACTGTTTCATAAGGGGGATCGTAAATGCTCCTGTAGTAACGGCATTGCCGCATGAGCTTCCAGAGACCATGCCCATGAATCCGCTGGCTGTTACCGCCGCTTTTCCTGGTCCTCCCTGACTCTTTCCTGCAAGTCCTACCGCAAGGTCGATAAAGAACTGACCTGCTCCGGACGTACTGAGAAAAGATCCAAAAAGGACAAAAAGGAAGATAAACGAGGCCGAGACGCCAAGCGGTACACCAAAGATACCGTCGGTGCGGAGATACATGAAGGGAGCCAGTTCTTCAAAAGAAAAACCTGCGTGACCAAGGATTCCCGGCATATAAGGACCAAACACGCCATAACACAGAGCAAGGATAGCCATTATCGGAAGCGGCCAGCCCATAGCTCTGCGTGCTCCTTCTATTACCAGTACTATCATTATTACGCCGAGGTAGATGTCAGAGGGGATCGCTGATCCTTCGCGTGCCGCGATTGCATCGTAATTCAGCAAAATGTTTGCACAGCCAATGATCATGAGTACCGCAGGTATCCAGTCCCAGATGTCTATCTTCATTTTGTTGCATTTTTTCTGTGATACTGGATAAATAAGAAATAGCAACGTTCCCATGAACATCCAGTGCCACGCTCTCTGTGTCATTGCTGCAAAAAGCCCGAAAGCCGCTGTATAAAGATGGAAACAGGAAGCTGTTATTGCTATCCCGGCAACAAGGTAAAACTGCCAGCCGGATAATCTCCGTTTTTTACTTTCATCAGGATCTTCAACTATCTCAGGGATAATATCAATCGTTTTCATGTTTTCTGCTGTATGCAGATCAAATTCATCAGCCATCAAACAAACCTCCTGTGATCTAACGCTTCTAAAGTCAACGGGGAGCAGATGCCCCCCGTTGAGATCCAACTATAAGCCGGGGTATCCTACTTAACTGTTATTCCCTGCTCCTTGAAGTACTTGATCGCTCCCGGGTGGAAAGGAATGATACCTACGGATGCCTTCTGAGGAACAAAGTTGACCGCATGCGGAGTTACTTTCATAAGTTCATCTTTTTTGTCAATGAAAGTCTTCAGACAGTCGTATGCAACTTTTTCTGTCATTTTTCCGTTAACTACGAGGAAGTTGGCGTCAGCCACAGTCTTACAGGGCTGATCCTGTTTTGTGTAGGTTCCCTTTTCGATGGTGTATTTCAGGAGGAACTGGTGCTTCTTGGTAACCTTATCGATAACGTCATCGGGAAGAGATATCATGACTACGTCACGAACAGCCGCGATCTCCATGATCGCTGATCCGGGAGCTGCAAAATTGAAGAAAGCTGCGTCGATATTCCCGTCCTTAAGGGCTGTTACTGCTTCGGGCTGAGTAAGCTGCTGCTTGTTGATATCCTTTTCAGGGTCCCAGCCTGCGGCCTCAAGGATCATCAGGGAAAGAAGCTGGTCTCCGCCGCCAGGGGCGCCGAGCGATATTTTCTTGCCCTTAAGGTCAGCGAATGTCTTAATGCCTGTTTTTGTTGTCGTTACAAGGTGCTGGGGAGCTGCATACATGTTCATTAGGGTGAGGAGCGGGAGTTTTCCGTCCTGCTGGAAAGCCTCAGTTCCCGTGTAGGCCTGATAGAGAGTAGAACCCATGGTCATACCTATCTGGGCCTTATTTGATGCTACAAGACGGCAATTCTCTTTGGATGCCGCTGTAGAGCGCGATGTTGCCTTGATGTCCATGCCGCCCTTGGTCAGCAGTTCAGCCATGACTCCGCCCAACGGGTAGTATGTTCCTCCGACTCCGCCTGATCCGATCGTGATGAAGGTCATTGCAGACGCGATCCCTGCAAAAAGCATAACTGTGATAATTCCGAGTGCGATAATATTCCTCTTCTTCATGAAACTTGTACCTCCTTAGAAAATAGTTTTGACGATATGTTATGAATTACCTGTCTTTGTGACAGTGAAGCCCAATTATCATACTAACTTTTTCGCTGCGGCATCGAGGCCTGCTGCAAGTTTTTCAAGCAGTTCGCCCACCTGTTGCTCGTTGATGATAAGAGGAGGAGCGACAATGAAATTGTCTCCCAAAAGTCCGTCCACCTGACCTGAACCGGGATAAATGATCAGTCCCCTGTCCACGCATTCCTTCGTGGCAACATTTGCTGCTCCGGTTTTTTCAAAGGGCTCTCTGGCAGCTTTGTCCTTCACCAGTTCGAATCCCCACATAAGGCCTTTGCCGCGTACATCGCCCACTATCGGGTTTCCTGCTGCTATCTTTTTTACTCCTGCCCCAAGTATCTCCCCCATTGCGGCAGCGTTCTCGACCAGCTTGTGTTCCTTCATGTACTTGAAAACTGCACATACAGCGGCAGCGCTTATCGGGTTTCCGTTATAGGTGTGGCCATGCATAAAAGATCCGCTTCCGTTTTTTATCTCTTCAACAAGACCGTTTCTTGCGATTATCCCGCCTGTAGGCACATAACCCGCGGCAAGCCCCTTCGCAGTCGCGATGATGTCAGGCACCACATTCCAGTGATCGACTGCAAAATTCTTTCCTGTCCTTCCGCACCCTGTCATTACTTCATCAGAAATAAGAAGAACGTCATATTTGGTGCAGATATCTCTTATCATGGGCCAATATTCATCCGGCGGCGTGATCGCACCGACTGTTGAACCCACAAGAGGCTCCGCTATGAAGGACGAAACATACTGGGGACCTATTATCTTTATCATTTTTTCAAGATGCTTTGCACACATCATTCCGCATGAGGGATATTCAGCCCCGAACTCACAGCGGTAACAATATGCGGCAGCTATTTTGGGAGATTCCCTGAACAGCGGCGAAAATACCCTGCGGCGCGCCATGGATCCGGCTATGGCCATAGTACCGATCGTGCTGCCATGGTAAGAATTCCAGCGGCCGATCGTCAGATGTTTGCTTGTGGCAGGTCCGTCCCTTTCAACAAAGTACTGTCTCGCCAATTTGACTGCGGACTCTATCGCTTCGCTGCCGCCGCTTACAAACCAGACCTGGTCCAGGTCACCGGGAGCTGTTTCTGCAACAGCAGATGCCGCCTCTTCAACTATTGAACAGCGCCAGCGTGAAGGATGGGCAAATTCGATCTTCCCATACTGCGCTTTAACTGCATCAATGACTTCCTTATTGCAGTGACCAAGGTTTGAGATCAGAGCTCCGCAGCATCCGTCAAGATACTTTTTGCCTTCGGTATCATATATATAGATACCCTCTCCATGATCCGCTTCGATGTAGTTTGTTTTGAAACTTCGAGGAAATGCGTGCTGTAACATCCTGCGTTCTACCTCCTGCCATAAAATTGAAGGAAATAAATCATAATGCTTTTAAATAGACAAGGTAAGCCAATGAAAAAATATCGGGTAAAAAATGAATAATGATTGCAATCACTTTAATTTCTCACAGTATTCACCTGCGATAACGTTTTTGCATATGAAGGATTTCCTTCAATTTTTTATACCTTATAACATTTTTTTTGTCAACCATTAATCAATTTTATATTTTTTGCTAAATCTGCACATCAACAGCATCAAATTCGGCATTTTTTGTGATAAAGTTAGGATGTTATATTTTCGGACCGGAATTATGACAGTTTATAATGTATAATCTTCAAAACTTTGGGGGGAACGATCATGGGCTGGAGAAACGTTGAGAATAACCTGGGCAGTCTTTCGCCTGCTCAGAGGAAGATCGCAGAATATATGTTAAAGAACAAACTGGAATCGATTTTTTTAACTGCGCTCCAGCTTGGTAAAAACGCGGGATCAAGCGAAGCTTCAGTTATACGGATGGCATCAAATCTGGGGTTTTCAAGTTTTCCCGATTTCATTAAGTCACTGCAGGAAGAGGCCAAAGATCAGCTTTCGACCCTTGGCCGTCTTCAGACACACAAACTTCAGCCTCAAACAGGGGGATTGATAGCCAGGATCATCAACAGCGACCTTGAACAGGCACGGGAATCCCTCTCAACTGTAGATGACGGATCCATAATAACCCTTGCCGAAAAAATATGCGCTTCGGACGCCATCTATATAATCGGACTCAGAAGCACCAGATCACTGGCAGTATATATGGAATATTATCTCTCCTGGTTTTTTTCAAATGTATTTCTCCCCACCACAGATACAATAGGGAACCACCTTGTGGCGGCTCCCCAAAACAGCATTGTCATAGGCATAAGCTATCCGCGTTATACAAGGCAGACCGTTGAATGCATTGCCCTGGCGAAAAAGAGGAAATTCCTTACCGCGGCTATAACAGACTCCCCGTTCAGCCCACTCGCCAAGGCAGCCGATCTGTGCATCGTATCTCCGTGTGCCCACATCGCGCACATAGACTCGCTTCTCATACCGATAGGGCTCATCAACACCCTGCTCATACAGGTTGCTGAGCAGCTTGGGCCGAAGGCGCTCAAGAGGCTTGAAGAGCTGGAGAGCAACTGGGCAGACAGCTCGGTCTACTGCTAGGGGCCTCTGTACAGGATTGCCTCAAAGCATCTTCTCAGGACATCAGCAGCCGGATCCTGTTCATCTGGTTTACGGAGCTTGTTCCTGAGTCGTAGTCCAGGGCAAGGAGACTAGTCCCGCTGTAGCGTCGCCTCAGTTCTTTTATCACGCCCTTTCCCGTAATGTGGTTTGGAAGGCATGCAAAAGGCTGGACACATATAATTTTTTTGACACCGCTCTCTATCAACGAGATCATTTCAGCAGTCAGAAGCCATCCTTCGCCTGCCTGGTTCGCACAGGAAACAACAGATGAAGCAGTATCGGCCATTGCGTATATGTCGTGGAGGCATCCGAACCTTGTCCCCCTTAGAGCGTCCCTGACAGGCCTCCGGATGATCTCAATCGCTGCGATGGCAGCTCTTCCCTTTACAGCGGAACAAAAACTTCCGGAGAGAGACCTGTACCTGTAGACCGGATCAAAAAGACAGTAAAGCAGGAATGAAGCCATGTCAGTCAGAACAGCCTCTCCCCCGCTTGACTCTATAAGATCAACAAGACGCTCGTTCGCGCCTGAGTGGTATTTGACCAGTATCTCACCAACTATTCCGACCTTTGGCTTTTCTATTTCACTTACCTGGATCCCGTTAAAATCGGACACAGTCTCACTCACAATCGAACTGAAGCCCGGTCCGCGGCCATTTGCGATCGCATGTTTATATTTGGATGACCATGCATTGTAGACTTTCGTTGCTTCTCCGGGCCTCAGTTCATATGGTCTGGTCCTCAACAGGAGCCTCATAAGCAGGTCACCGTAGACCATTGCTTTCGCGGTCCGAAATATCACCCTCGTGGGCAAATGGAAGCTTACTGAATTTTTGCCCTGTGAGTTGACTGCCAGCACCCTTACCTCTTCAAATCCTGCATCGTCAAGCGCCCTCCTCAAAAGCGGAACATAATTGCTCGCCCTGCAGGAACCGCCTGTCTGCGCATAGAAACAATCAGTCTTTTGGGGATCATATTGTCCGCTCTTGAGCGCATTCAGAAATTGCCCTACCACTATCATCGCGGGGTAACATGCATCGTTGTTGACATAATTCAGCCCCAGTTCTACCGATTCCCTGCCGCCCTCGGCCAGGACCCTGAAATCATGCCCCTCCGCTCTCATTATGGATTCAAGGAACTGGAAATGATACTGCGAAAGCGGCGGACAAAGTATCGTCCTCTTTCCGGAAGGACATCTGACATGAGTTGTGTTTGGAACTACAACTTTATCAGCCTCTTCACTGACATCATCTTTTGCTTTTACCGCAGCAAGAAGTGAGCGTATCCTTATCCTAACTGACCCGTTATTTTTGCTTTCATCTATCTTGAGGAGAGTGTGGAGTCGTCCCTCATTTTCAAGGATCTTCGCAGCCTGGTCTGCGCTTATTGCATCCAGTCCGCAGCCAAATGAGTTCAGCTGGACCATTTCGATCCTGCTGAAATCAGGATCGTTTGCCACCACATATGCAGTCCTATAAAGCCGCGAATGGTACACCCACTGATCGATTACTTTCAGCCCTTTGCCCGCTTCCGCGCCGATCGATCTCCCGGCGACTGAGTCCTCTGTAAGGACTGCGACGTTGTACCCGTTGATAAGTTCGGGTATGCCGTGATTTACTTCGGGGTCCAGGTGATAGGGGTGGCCGGCGAGGACTATACCTACAATCCCCTTCTCCTTAACGTATCTGACAGCCCTCTCACCCATCGCCCCGATATCTTTTTTAAATTCCTCCTGCGCCTTATATGCTTTTTTGAGAGCCTTCGCTGCTTCATCATGAGTCACGCCTTGACACCTGAACTCTTTTACTATGTGCCCGGCCATTTTCCCCGGTGAATCTATCGGAAAGAAGCTGTGGATATAGCTTACTTTACCTGAGCTTAACCCGTCGACATTTAGTCCGGCGACATCGGGATAGCCTGCCACCACGGGGCAGTTGAAGGAGTCGTCTGCGTCCCTGTACTCCTTTTTTTCCTGCTGTATACCCGGGTAAAAAATAATTTCAGCTCCCCTGTCTATCAGTTCCTGCAGGTGGCGGTGGACCAGCTTGGCAGGAAAACAAAGTGTCTGGGATGGAATAGTGTCAATCGCAAGCGACCCGTCAGGGCGCTCGGAAGAGAGTTCTACCCTGAAGCCCAGATTGGTAAAAAGGGTGAACCAGAAAGGGTAATTCTCATACATGTTAAGTACCCTTGGGATGCTGACGGTACCCCTTGGAGCATGCCCTTCCTCTATCGGCACATAATAATCAAAGAGCCGTTTATACTTTTCGCTGTAAAGATTAGGAGGAAGATCAGGCCTTGCCTGTCCTGCGTTCTCCCCTTTCGAGCACATGTTGCCAGTTACATGACTGCGCTCTCCGCTGAAGGTGGTCACGGTCAGAAGACAATTGTTCCCGCAGCCTGAGCAGCGCCTTGTCTCCGACTTCGAATCGAAGGATAGAAGGGCCTCTCTTGAAATTATCGAGCTTTTCGCGCCGCTTTCACGGTCTGTTGATACAAGCGCAGCCCCGTATGCACCCATGAACTCTGATATATCGGGCCTCAGCACATTGCGCCCGGTAATTTTCTCGAAAGCCCTCAAAAGGGCATTGTTCTTAAATGTTCCGCCCTGCACCACTATATGTTCGCCGATATCCTCCATCTTTCTGATCTTCAACACTTTATAGAGGGCATTGCGTACAACTGAATAGACGAGGCCTGCTGAAATATCCTCTATCGCTGCTCCCTCTTTTTGCGCCTGCCTCACCCTTGAGTTCATGAAGACCGTGCATCTTGAGCCGAGATCTACCGGAGAGCGGGATCTTTCCGCACTCGCCACGAACTCATCCATTCCCATACCCAGAGATTCGGCAAAATTCTGGAGGAATGAGCCGCATCCGGAAGAACAGGCTTCATTCAGAAATATCTGCCTGATGCTTCCCTTCTCTATCTTCAGGCATTTCATATCCTGTCCGCCGATGTCAATTATAAAATCCACATCCGGGTCGATTTGCTTTGCCGCCCGTGTATGGGCAACAGTCTCTATCTCTCCGATATCTATCCCGAATGCCGACTGGATCAGTTTTTCCCCGTAGCCTGTCACACAGCTGTTCTTTATGAAAAGCCCCTCCGGCATCAGAGAATAGAGATCAAGAATGATCTCCCTGACCGTATTTATCGGCTCACTTCCGCCACGCATCCTGTAATCGGAGAAAAGCAAATTTCCATCACCGTCTGTAAGCACGGCCTTAGTCGTAGTAGATCCCACGTCTATGCCAAGATAGGCAGGTCCTGAAGCCGATCCGATCGGCCTTCTTTCGGCAGAGGCATTGCTGTGCCGCTTCTCAAATTCAATTTTGTCCTCGAGGCCGGAAAAGAGCGGCGGGAGGTCAGAACCGCAAGCCATTTTCAATGGAGAGAAATAGGTCACAGACCTGCGGTCCAGTTCGGAGACCGTAACTTCATCATTCTTTTTTCCAAGCAATGCAGCGCCAAGGGCAACAAAGAGGTGAGAGTTTTCTGGTGATATGGACTGGATCGGCAATAACCTCAGCGTTTCTGAAAACCTTTTTCTCAGTTCCGGGAGAAAATAGAGAGGGCCTCCAAGGAATGCAACATTCCCTACGATCCTTCTTCCGCAGGCAAGGCCGCTTATAGTCTGATTTACAACAGCCTGGAATATCGAGGCTGCGATGTCGGCTCTTTCCGCCCCCTCTTTCATCAGGGACTGGACATCGGTCTTTGCAAAGACACCGCAGCGCGACGCAATCGGGTAGACCATCCTGGATCTCGCCGCAAGCTCGTTCAGCCCGGCGGGGTCCGTTCCCATAAGGAGGGCCATGTGGTCAAGAAAAGCGCCTGTTCCGCCTGCACAGGTTTCGTTCATCCTCTGGTCGGCTCCGCTTTCGTCAAAGTATGTAAGTTTGGCATCTTCTCCGCCAAGCTCTATGCAGACATTAGCCTGAGGGATAAACCTGTTCACTGATGCAGAACAGGCAATAAGTTCCTGAGTAAAAGGAAGTCTCATCTCCTCCGCGATCCCCATGCCTCCGGAACCAGCTATCTCCAGTGTTATCCTTGAATTTTTAAAACCATGCCTTATTTCGTTAAAAATTTCACAGACGGTTGTCCGGACATCTGAAAAATGCCGACAGTACCTGCTGTGGACGAGTCTGTCTCTTTCGTCCAATAGTACAGCTTTTGCCGTAGTTGAACCTATATCGAGCCCCATGTGCAAATGCGGCATCAGTTGCTTCCCCCTAACTTTCCTGTCAGAACAAGAGCTGTGCAAGACAGCCCTGACGTTTGAAACTTATCTGAAGTTTTGAAAGTTTAAAAAGGAGAAGTCGGTCTAAATCAGAAGAACAAGATCCAAAACAGGCAGGAAAAGGTGTTCCCTTTCCGCTGTAAGGTTGCCTTTATCAAGAATGTTGGGTAAGGAACGAAATGAGGAATAATCTAACAGATCTTTTTTTAATGTATAAAAGGACTGATTAGCGTTTAAAAGTGAATTCAGCGACCTGTAAAGCCTGGAAAGTGTCTGTCTGTGTGTCGGGTTTACTGCGGCAGAAGATGTTTCGATACTGTTCATCATAATCTTTGCGGAGCTCGGACCAAGGCTGTACCGGATATTGTGTCCGGACAAAACAACAACAGCCGTCTGGAAAATGATCAGAGACGTCAGAAGGATATATGCGTACTTTTTCATAATATTACTGAATCTATACAAACAATACCATCTCCGTTTGCGAAGATTATCACATCTCTGAAATAAATTCCATACCTAATTTTCAGTCAGTAAAATAAGACATGTGATTAAAGCTGATATAAAGATATAATTATGTAAAGGTAAAGTTATTCACCCAAATAGCATGTAATGATCAAACAATCACAAGGAGTGAGATAAATGGTCAGATACATCAAAAACATACCTGTGGAAGAAATTTTTACACTTGCAGATCAGGTGGAATACCTCCCCGGTCAGGTAGTCAGCAGGACTATTTCACAAAACGATGCCCAGAGCCTTACGATATTCGCTTTTGACAAGGGAGAGGAAATAAGCTCACATTCATCCCACGGAGACGCAATGATTACAGCCCTTGACGGAGAGGGCAGGGTAACAATAGACGGAAAGCCATTCGTGCTGCACAAGGGAGAGAGCGTTCTTATGCCCGCAGGCAAACCGCATGCTGTTTTCGCACTTGAAAAATTCAAAATGTTCCTAGTGGTGGTTTTCCCGCTCCCAATAACTCAAAATAAGTGAGAGGTGACCATCTCAGATGAAAATAATCAGGATGCTCTCAGGAGCCTTCACCAACGAGGAACAGATCAGGAATGAAGAGGAGGAAGGCATGAGAGTCCACCCGGCTGCTAAACACGTCATCACCCCATGCGGACATTTGATCTCAAACACTCCGGAAGAGCTTAAGTGCGGCTTTGTCATCGAAGAAAGCTACTTCGAAATGGGCGACCGGATCATCGATAAACATTACCTATTCCTCTATGAAGATGTCGATGAAAAGACTGTCAGGCTCACCTCGTATGATCTGCCGGAAGCTATCAGGACAGAAAATTTCACCGGAAGCAACGATTCGATCAGGTTGGATTTCAGGGATCTTAGGGTCTCTCCAAGGTTTGAGCCGCTGATCCTTGAAAAAAACAATGATGAATACTACGGAGAGAATGTCAGCAGCTTTGGACCCGGAAAGGTATTCCGTTTCAGCCTGAGGGTCTCCGAAAAGGGGTTCGAGGTCAAGGAGCTACTGGAAGCAGACGGCAAAAGATTCGCAGGTTATGATACCCCTGTTGTTTATAAAAGGACTGTGGCTGTAAAGCCACAGTGAGTTTAATGGCTGTGGCTTTTCAAGCCACGGAGAATTTGCGAGAAAAACACTCGCGGTGAATTTACAGCCTTTAGGCTGCGGAGAATTCGCTGAATGAATCCTTCAGCGGTGAATTGGTCCATAATTCATTGAAGATCTGGCCCCTCTTCGTCGTTCCCGAATGCTTAAATCGGGAATCCAGCGGCTTTTATTTTGGTTCTAAAAAGCAAGTAATAACCTGGATTTAGAGCCACTGGGCCCCGGCATCTCAAAGCGCATTCGAAATGGTTCGAGCACCAAGGTCAATTTAAAAAGTTTTCCTGACGGAAAACGGTGTTCTCCCGACAACACCATACAGGGGAGACGGAGAAATGGTTTTAGGTCCCAACAATCGATTTACCATTGATTACCAATTGATTTGCAATAAATTCCAGCGGTATGAATATCTCAGCTGTACCATACGACTGCTCGCCGATGCTTGCCAGTTTTTACAACTGATCAGCGTCATCTTCATGACCGGCTTTACATGAATATCTCGATTTCACGAAAGATGGTGAAAAAGATGTCCCTAATATTCCAGGATCTTCCTGAGAAAATTATCAGCCTTTCAAAAAAAATATATGAGAGGCATTTTGAAGCAGATCCGAAGCTTGCAGACGAGTACGACAACAGGCAGAAGAGAATGATGTACAACGACATCCTCTACAATCTGGGATACCTTGATGCCGCGGTAAGACTAGGGGATGAAAAGATATTCACTGAGTACTCGGTCTGGCTTTACAGGCTACTCTGCCATCTGATGAAAGGCCTCAGCAGGGAGAGGATCCGTGATCAGATGACCGGACACTTCTCCGTTATGAAGTCGGCTGTGCTGGAAGACCCTTTTTTTTATGAAAGGGAAAAGGCCGCAGGGTTCATCGACCTTGCTATAGAGGCCACTGTCAGGGACTGCGATGAGTATTCGGAGTCCGAAGACTTTAGCATGACTGAACACTTCGAGATAAAAAAGAAATACTTGGAAACACTGCTGGACAACGACACAAAGAAAGCGATGGACTATATCAGCGATACTCTGAAATCGGGCGCAAAGCTTGAAGAAATATACAAGATACTTGAAAGCGCAATGCACGACGTAGGCGAACTATGGCACAAAAACAAGATATCCGTGGACAAGGAACACTATATAACCTCAGCAACACAGACAGCCATGTCGCAATTCTATCCTTTAATATATTCGAAAACAGAAAAGAACGGATATCTTCTTCTCTCTTCTGCTGTGGGGAGCGAACTCCACGAGATGGGCGTAAGGATGATATCCGACCTCTTCGAATACCACGGCTGGGACACGATATATCTTGGCGCTGCTGTTCCCATGGGGAATATACTTAACTCAATAGAAGAAAACAGGCCAGACCTGATCGCACTCTCTGTGACCATGCCTCCCCATCTTGTGCTCTGCAAAGAAATAGTCGATTCCATCAGGGAGCTCTACCCGAAGGTTATGATCGCAGTCGGCGGGATGGCTTTCAAATCTACCGAAAAAATATGGGAAAAGTGGAATGTAGACGTATATGCAGAGGATGCCCAACAGCTTCTTGAGTGGGCTCAAAGGGCAATTGCGGAAAAGGCAGCAGGAAAAAGGATTTGATCAGCTTACTGGTATATACAGATACTGACGGGATCATCAATGAGATCAGGCTGAGCGAACCTCCCTATCTCATTTCAAGGCTCAATGTGCCTCTATCAGGAATATTCAATGATGCTGAAAAGGAGAGGTTCAATGACATTCTTACAGGGATCCGTGGGACGAATATAGAAGACCTCCCGATCTTCACACTGAAAGACAAGGGATTGCCCATCAGGCTCCACATATCGGCCGTCGGCAAGAGAAAGATAGTATTCGGGATCGATGATGATTCGTTCCTGCAGATCAGCGAAAATACAACAATGAAAAGACTTCTCCGCGACCTTGTCTCTGCCTTCAACATCAGCTCAGGGGAGATACAGATGCTCGACAAGGACATGGTCCAGATGAACTTCGAGCAGATCCAGATGCTAAACAACAGGCTTGTAAACACGGAGAGGGTCCTGCAAAGGGAACGGGCAAAGCTCCAGGTACTTAACAAGGAGCTAAACAACAGGCTGGTCAAGGATGCACTTACGGGTCTTGTAAGCCGTTACCAGTACCGTGCCGAGATCGAGCATACGATAGCATCGGCCCCAAATGAGAGGGGCATCTTCGTCTTCATCGACATCGACGATTTCAAAAAAGTCAACGACACACACGGACATCAGATAGGTGATATGTACCTGATCGAATTTGCAAACAGGCTTCAGGCGATACCCATAGAGGGCTCTGTCAAAATGAGGATATCTGGTGACGAATTCGGCTTCTTCGCTCACCGGATAACAGGGGACGTAAAAGATGAGATGGCACATATGTGGGAACTCATCAGAAGCCACATACTTTTTGGGCCTATCAAGACAGAAGGCGGCGACATACCTCTGTCAGTAAGCGCCGGCATGGCATGCTACGGCGAAGACACTACTGACATTTACGATCTCATAGAATATGCCGACTTCGCTATGTACATTGCTAAAAGGTCGGGCAAAAACCAATATGCTGTTTTCGATCTGGAAGACTACGAAAAAACAAAAGAAGAAAAAAATCAGGCTCTGGGTCGGATCTGATCTACTCTGGGGATTTGCAGTGTCAACGCTGCGGGGAATTCGCGACATTTATCGCTGGAGAATTGCCTGACTTAGTCAGGCGGTGAATGAAGCCCTTATGAACTGTCGTCCCCGAATGCTTATATCAGTGACGACAGTGTCTCTAGATTCTGGCTATGACTATATTTGTAGGTCTTAAATTCCAAGTCGATGGATTCCGGTTAAATAGCGTATCGGAACGACAAAGAGGTGGCAGATCATCAATGAATTTTGGTCCTATTCACCGCCGGATGGGGCTTCCGGCAAATTCTCCTTGGGTTGAAAAGCCATAGCATGTTCGGGGGCGAGAGGTCTGCTGAAGAAGTAGCCCTGGATGGTATCACAATCAGCACCCACAAGATAATCCCTCTGGGCCTCGACCTCCACCCCTTCAGCTATAACTTTGAGTCCAAGTTTATGTGCCATTGATATGATGTCGGGTATTATGAGTTCTTCTCTTTTATCGACAAGGATTTTGTCGATAAACTGTTTGTCGATCTTGACTATATCGACATTAAGATCGCGAAGTCTGGAAAGGGATGAGTATCCTGTCCCGAAATCGTCCACAGAAATATTTATCCCCATGCTCTTAAGCATACCCAGTTTTTCGTTCGCCATTATAAAGTCATCCATGAAAAGAGATTCTGTAATCTCGAACTCAAGGTCGCTTTTTTCGATGCCACAGACCTCTATCAGGACTTTCATGTCCTCGACAAAATCTGATCGCATCAGGTCTGCTCCAGAGATGTTGACAGCAACACGAACTCCACGGCAGGATCTCTCCTTCATCATCTTTACAAATAATGAGGTTTTTTTCACGATCAGCTTTGTCAAAGGTGTTATCAGTCTTTTTCTCTCCGCTACTTCTATAAATTCAACCGGGGATACGTTTCCCAGCGTATCTGACTTCATTCTTGCAAGCGTTTCAAAACCCGTTACTTTTCCTGTGCCCGCTTCGACCTGCGGCTGGAAGAGAACATAGATACTCCCCTCTTTGCCATCATTTTCATCGTTAATTGCACGGATGATCTCTTTTTCGATAAGGCTTTCTCTTTCGATAACTGCTTCCATCTCCGCGTTGAAATACTGGTAACTTACGCTTCCGTCTTCTTTCGCCCGGCTGATCGCAATAAGGGCTTTTTTGAGTATCCGTGACGGATCTTCCTCTTCTTCAGAAATTTTGGCTATGCCAATTTCTACCGGCATATAAATGTTCTGATCAGAAAAGGTATTTTTTTTAAAAAGATCCTTAACCCTCTCAAGTGAACGGTCCAAAGAATCATTAGTAATGAGATCTTCAGAGTATATGACCAGGCGGTCGCTTGCTATCCTGAATGTTATCCCGTCATCGTCAAAATTCTCTTTAACCTTTTCTGCTATTTCTGTGAAAACTTTGTCAGCGTATTCATAGCCGTAGAGAAGGGCCATATTTGCAAGATGGCTGAAGTTGAGCATAAAAATTGCTCCTCTCCACTTTTTCTGTCTCAAAAGATTATCGAGGAAATACTTGAGTGATTCCTGGTTGGGAAGCCCGGTGTTGGTGTCATAGTAAGCAAGCCTGAGATAATTCCGACCGTTTCTGTATATCATCAGCATTATCCCGCCGGTAGCAATAAAGACGGTTACCAACAGCCAAATACTATTTTTCAGTTCTTCTGCCGCAAAATAAGCTGCTTCTTTTTGCTGTGAGCTTACAAAAAGAGCGCCAACAACTGCGCCTTTATCAATAAGGGGAATAAAAGAGTTGTACAGTACTTCCTTCCCAGATCTGTCAACATAGCTTATCTCTTTTCCTTCGCTGATAGAAAGAGCCGCCTCGGGAATGTCAATTTTTGTGCCTTTCGATTCATGTTTTGAGCTCTCCACAATTATTTGATCCCTGTTGATCAAACTAACCTGGTCGATGTTTGGATCTTCGTTGAGTTCATCCAGCAATTTGCTTATTTCAAATCTGCCTAAGAATTTTTTGACATCTCCCGCGGAGATACCTATCTGGACGAATTCTCCTGACGGAAGTCTGTAATATGCATATTTGTAGTATTCTCCTGAAACCGTGTCTGCCCTTATCTCATCCATTGCTTCCTTTTTACCGCTCTTTATGAAATTATGTACAGGATGTCCTTCCTCGGCTTTCCAGCCAACATATCTGTCAATATTAGAGTACGTGATCACTCCATCTCTGTTATGGACAGATATTTGATCAACGTTCAGGGATGCTGCAAGAGCTTTTACCCCAGCCTGTGAAAACCGCCCATGATACAACATTACAGTTTTACTTGCTGCTATGAGTTTTTCTTCAAGAAGTTCATTTATGATCCTGCTTGCTGCCACTGATTTTTTCAGGCTGTAGGAATAATTTCGCGCAGCATCAATGGCATCCTCTTTGAAGCGATCATAGTTTTCATTTATCTTGCGTTCTACGGAAGAATACATCCCGATCGAAAAAAGAACAGAAATTACTAAAAATGGAATTATAAAAAACCATATGTTGATCTGTTTCAGAAGTTTTTTATCATTCATCATCAGCATCTCCCATTTCGATAGTTAGGGGCGGTCAAGCGATCGTTTAACAATTGTCAAATGATCGTGAGACCCAAAATCACCGTCGTCCCCGAGTGCTTAAATCGGGGATCCAGTGACTTTAAATTAAGTCTGTTACTAGTTTTTAAGGATCCTAAACCAAAGCTGCTGGATTCCCAATTAAGGCATTCGGGAACGACGGAATGGGGTCGATCCTCAGGTCCTCACAGCTGTTTGACAACGTTTGACGATCATTTGACCGCCCTGCAACTGCTTAGCAACCGCTCAGCAATTGCTTAGCAATGTCTTGAAAACAACCGTTTCACCATTGCTTCACTATTGTTTCACGCCGGCAATCTTCCGGCAGTCTCACAATTGTTCTATAAATACATTTTACTTCATAAAATAATAAAAATGACCGCCATTCAAACAGAGGCAGTCATTTTTGATATTTTTAATTTATTAATTTGATACTTTGCAGGACATCTCACCGTTTTGTCGGGATGAGAAGAACAGAAGAAAGGGCCTTTCTGGCAACATTTCCGCTTACGCTTCCAAGGAAAAATTCCTTGACGTATCCCCTGCCCTGGCTGCCCATAACAACAAGCTGTATGACCTGTTCTTCAACTGTTTTTATTATCTCTACAGCAGGGGAACCATATTTAACAAGGACATCGACTTCAATTTCTCCTCTTTCCTGAAGAAGTTTCTTCATCCCTTCAAGCCTTGCCGAATCTATCCTGTTGAATTCTTCAACTTTTTCATCAAGGTGCGGGCTTAGCTTCGCAGAATCCTGGACATGGAGGAGCGTGACTTTTTTAACCCTTCCTGGAGCCATTTCAAGTACCTTTGTAAAAGCTATGTCGGCATTGTTTGAAAAGTCCGTAGGGTATAGCAGATGTTTTGCGACTTCACACCCATCAATACTAATTCCCTCAACGTCGTTCCTCCTCGGCCTCATTATAAGCAGCGGCTTCGATACAGCGTGCATAAGGTCATTAGCCAGAGTACTGAAATAGAGTTCACCGGAGGAGGTCCGCCTCCGTGCTCCCACCACTATCAGAGAATAATCTTCTGCAACTGCTATCTTGTTGATCTCCGTTGCGGGATACCCTGCAAGCACCCTTGTTTCTACTTCAAAGCCCTCTTCGATAAGGTTTTGTTGGTTTTCTTTGAAGACCTCTTCGTATTTATGAAGAGGAAGGTTTGATTGTCCCCTTGTGTAGTCGATGACTTCGTCTACGGTCCTGTATTGGATCAGAAGACATTTTTGCGCATCGTAGGCTTTCAGCCTCCCTACACACCCCATGAGCTCAAGCGAGTCGTCAGACAGGTCAGTAGCTACAATGAACTTTTTAAACACAGCATTCTCCCTCCCTTTGTTAAATCAGCTGACCGGGTCAACGTCTGGTCGGTATCAGAAGCACTGAAGAAGGGCTGAGCCTGGCTATGTTCTGGCTTACGCTGCCAAGGAAAAACTCCTTCACGTAACCCCTGCCCTGGCTGCCCATCACAACAAGCTTAACATCCAGATCTTCGACAAGTCTAAGTATTTCAAGTGACGGTGATCCATATTTCACAACAGTTCCCACTTCGGCCTTGCCTTCCCGCTCAAGCATATCTTTCATACCTTTCAGCCTTGCCTCATCCAGCCTGTTGAACTCTTCGATCTTGCTCTCCAGATGAGGGCTGAGCCTCGATTTATCCTGTACGTGAAGGAGTGTGATCTTTTCTACGCTTCCGGCTGCCATCTCCTTTATATACCTGAACGCCATGTCAGCGTTATCGGAGAAATCTGTTGGATAGAGGATATGGCTGCTGATATCAAGCAAATTTCTTTCTGAGTCATCTTCCTCAGTAACTCCTGCAGGGTCTTCCGTCCTTATCTGCAGAACAGGGAACTGCGCCGAATGTGTCAGATCGTTTGCGATCCTTCCAAAAAATATCTCACTTGACGAGGAATATCTCCTTGACGCTATTACAGTCAGAGAGTAACCCTCTTCCTCACATATTCTGTTTATCTGCGCCGGAGAAAATCCGGGAAGGATCCTGGTCTCGACTTCAAATCCCTCTTTTTCAATCTCTCTCTTTTGTCTTGAAAGCGTCTTTTCATACTCGTAAAGAAGTTCGTTGGAGTATATACCGGAAAAATCGATTATTTCGTTCAGATCTCTGAACTGGACTAAAAGGCATTTCTTTGCTCCAAAAGGTTTCAGTCCGCCAATACATGACATGGAGATTGAAAAGTCTTTCGAGATATCTGTTGCAACAATAAATTTTTCAAACATCTGAATTCCTCCTTTCAGGAGTTGTTTGCCTGCCTAACCTTCTTTGTAATACATAAATGATGTCTCTTTACCCTGTTAGCGTAATTATACCTGTTTTAAACAAAATTGACTAATATATTAAATTGATTTAATGTCGTCATTATTACACAGGGATCAAAAAAACCGGCCCCTCTTATTCCTCATGGGAGGAGTGGGGAGCCGGTATGAATGTTGATTTCTGTCAAATATTATTACTTTTTGATATTTTTTACATACTCCGGGTTGAGCAGGCTGTCTGGAGCAAGCCCTTTAAGAATCTGTATTACGGAGTCCGATGTACCCTGGGTTTCCCTTGCAAGACATTCATTGGTCCATCCTGCCAGGTGAGGCGTACAGATAATGTTGTCCAGTGCAAAGAGGGGGTTGTCCCTTGATGTAGGTTCCACACTGTAAACATCTATCCCGGCTCCCGCGATCCGCTTTTCACGCAGAGCTTCCGCAAGGGCGGCCTCGTCGACCAATGCTCCTCTTGCAGTGTTTACAAGGAATGCGCTTTCCTTCATCTTTTTGAGTTTTTCACCATCAATGAACCCGCGTGTATCATCACAAAGCTGGCAGTGGAGCGAAACAACATCGCTCTGCTCAAGAAGGGTATCCATATCGACAGCCCTTGCTCCTGCCTGTGCGATCCTCTCCGGGTCAGCATAGGGGTCAAAGCAGAGAAGGTCGACATTGAAGGGCTTAAGCATTTCTGCAAGGCTTGAGCCGGCAGCTCCGAGACCTATTATGCCCACGGTCTTTCCGGTGAGCTCTGACGCCTGAAGGGATTCGCTCTTCCATCCGCCGGTCTTCTGTATCTCCGCCGACTTCGGCATAAGCTTGAGGAGGGCCATCATCAGTGTAAGGGCATGTTCGGCAACACTGACCTTGTTGGCGCCGGGGGTGTAGGTAACTGCGACTCCATACTCTGTCGCCGCATCCACATCTATATTGTTCGGAACAGAGCCGCACTTTGCGATTATTTTCAGGTTTTTCGAGGAAGCAATGACGTTCCTGGTGAACTTGCCTCTGGCTGTACATACTACCGCATCAGCATCACCTATCAACTCGATAAGTTCCTTTTCATCCGTGTAGTTGCATTTAGGATCGCCAAACCTGACGTTCCCAACTTCACTCATGAGCATATGGAGTTCACGGACTTCACACTCAACAACAACGATATCAAACATATAAAAACCTCCGGGATCATTCATCTACATTGATCTGAAAAAACTGCAGTAGAATTACACGGCGGTTTTTCAGACAATGCGGGTATATTATCCATCAAAAAGAGGTTCGATGCACATGCCCCCGGACAACTCTGCGGAATATTTATGCAATTGGACTTTGCAGTGAACATTTAAGGACAAATATAAAATAAGGGGAAGGCCCCTTTTCTTCAGGCTCTCCCCTACGGTCATTTTTCAATATTTTAAAAATTACTGTCTTATGACAGGGATAAGCAGTACAGGAACAGGTGACTCGCGCGCTATGTTGTGGCTGACGCTTCCGAGGAAAAATTCATTTACGAAACCCCGGCCCTGGCTTCCCATAATAACCAGCTGCGCAGAAAGTTCCTTTACGCTTTTCAGTATCTCCGAAGAGGGTGAGCCATATTTCAGGACAGTCTCAACATCGGGGCATCCATTATCCAGAAGCACCTTTTTCATTGCTTCGAGCCTACCTGAATCTATCCTGTTGAACTCTTCGATTTTATCGTCAAGGTAAGGCGTTATCCTGTATTCATCCTGGATGTGGATAAGTGATATCTTATTTTTTACCAAAGGTATCATCTCTATCAGATAATTGAACGCAACCTCAGAGTTCTTTGAGAAGTCTGTCGCAAAAAGGACATGGTCTGCGACGCCACCTGAAAGTTTTTGTTTATCATATTCTCCTGCTGATTTCCCGTCAGCAGACTTGAATATGTAGGTCGGTCTCTGGGCGTTGTGTATGAGTTCGTTTGCCATCGAGCTAAAAATATACCTGTCAGATCCCACGCTTATCAGTGAGTAGTTTTCATCCACCGCGATCTTGTTTACCTGAGATGCTGAAAGACCTTCCAGCACTCTGGTCTCAACTTTGAATCCCTGTTCCTCAAGTGTAGTTTTCTGTTTCTGAAGGTTTTTTTCGAAATCTTCGAAGACAGTAGGCTTGTAAAAGCTGTCTACTCCGAGGACATCAAGGGTACCCCAGAACTGAAGAAGCAATATCTCTGCCGTCCCAAATCCTTTCAGGCCTCCCGAAGTGTTGACTAACGCCATCGATTCCCTTGAAAAATCAGATGCGACAATCGCACGTTTAAACATTACGACTCCCCCCTTTTATCAATTTTAGCTCTCTGAAATACTCTTCTATAACATATAACATTGTTATCTGGTTAAAGCAAGAGCATGGATACTTAACCTATGCCAAGGCTTTCTTCATCTCATCAATTTTGGCAAGGATGGAGATAAGGTAAAGCAGCACTATTCCGTTCGCGGTAAGTACCACTCCAATTACCGGCCCGGGAATCAAATTATTTATCAGCATAGATACTCCGAAAACTATCGAAAGAATGTTCAGCGTCGACTGGGTGAGAAACAGCTTTTTTATTATTGAAGGAACATCTGCAGATCCTCTCCCCTTCTTCCCTGATCTTGAGTGGATCATTTTTACCAAGGGTATCACCCCTCCGCCTATGTTCAGCAGGGCGATGATCAAGGTCAGGCAGGGTACAAGTATTCCCGGAACAATGCATGAGATTATCCCCATTGATGCAAAGATGAGTCCCATAAATACCAGAGGCCATGTTCTTGTAAAGGACCTCAGTGGCGTATTTCCGAAGGCTATCATCTGTATGGACATGATCACTACAAGAAGTCCTAACTGTGCGCTGCCCGAAAAAGGCAGAAGGCCAATAGTAACCGGAATGAGCAATATCCCCAGCAGTACCATGAACACTCCCGTTATAAGGATCACCGCACGGTCATCTGAAAGCTGCACACCTGCGGATGGTCTCTCCGCCGCATCTGGATAAAGGGCATATATTTTAAAAAGCACAGCAGTCAACGTAAAAACAAGCACCCCGTAAAGGAGGACTGAAAAGGAGATAAGTCCACCGGAAATATAATTTTTATCGATCAGGAGAATCGATATGAATACCGAAAGGGAATAGACTGCGGTGCAATTGACTGCAAGCGTCATAAGTATCCCGCCCTTTTTCCTCCACAGCGGAAATTTGTCTTTTGAAAAAAACATCTGCAGCAAAAGAAGTATGCCTCCGGGGCCGAAACATATGAATAATATGAACCGTGGGATCCCTTTCAGAAGATCGGGGATAAAACATGTGATTATTCCAATGCAGGCAACAAAGATACCCAGGATAAGAACAGAGAGAGGTCTTTGAGGAACGTCCCCGAAAGGTGTCTTGCCAAGTACCGTGATCTGAAGTGCATATATGAATATCAGAAGTCCGAAAAGACCGTTTTCATAATACGACACTTTGCCTGCGTAAGAAGCAAAAAGCAAAAGCCCGGCGATGACCATGGTCAGGCCAGCAATCACCAGTATGACAAGGTCGATGGGTATATCAGCTTTTTTTGAAGACCATCCGCCAAACATATCCAAGCCTCCTCAGGATCGGATCCGGTTTAAACGATGCGCCGGGCTAACAAATCATCAATTTGAGCAAGTAAAAACTTTTAGCAGTAGGTACCCTTTGTACGGTAGTTTTCCCGTCTTTCATCCGCAAGTTGTTTCATTAACTTGTCGAAATCATCTCTCTTTTCCCTGTAAAGATAGTCAGCTCGCCTCACTGCTTCAGGGAATATGATCATGAGAGATCCTTTCTCGATCTCATCGAATATATATTCCACAGCCTCTTCTACGCTTACTGAATCAGCGGGAGGGTTTACCCCTGCGAATATAGGGGTACGGACATTTCCAGGGCAAAAAACGCTGAACTGCAGTCCATCGTTCTCCAGTTCGTACTGGAGACATTCTGTCATAGATATGACAGCGCTCTTGGTCGCCGCGTAAACAGCCTGATAAGGAATGGGGATCTTTCCGGCGATGGAGCCAGTATTGACAATGTGGCCGAATCCCTGCTCCCTCATTACTGGAATGGCAGTATAGGTCCCGTGGATCACTCCCATCAGGTTAAGGTCTATTATGAATTTCCATATGTCGAAGGTGATCTTTTCTGTCGGCAGGGTAAGGCCCATACCTGCGTTGTTGAAAAGAAAGTCAAGATGACCCGCATGTTTTTTTGCGTCAAATATTAGTTTTTGTACCTGGTCGAGTTTAGTGACATCCGTAAGTATGGGAAAAACTTTGCCGGGATATTGGATGTTCAGCCTATCTGATTCACGCTTGAGCCCTTCTTCATTGAAGTCTCCCATGAAGACTGCTTCAGCACCCCTTTTCAAAAGCTCTTCAGAGATTCCCAGGCCAAGGCCTGACGCCGCTCCTGTAACTGCTGCAACTTTGTGTTCAAAATATCCGCTCATGGCATTCTCCTTCCGAGGATCGTAAGATCCTGCTGCACCTACCACAATGATCTTGAATTACCCACGTTAAATCATTAAACGTAAAACGATTTAATTGAGAAGTTCCTCATGCGCTAAGGCAAGAAGTTCTCTTATCTTCAGCCCCTGCGGACAGTGAAGCTCGCACACGCCGCAGGATACACATCTGTCCGCGCCCCTGCCGGGTTTGAAGAAGACTTCTTTATAATGGTCTTTTACCGATGTGTCCATGGTATTGCGGTATTTGTTATAGAGGGCAAAGACAGCCGTTATCATTACCCCGTGCGAACAGGGCATGCAGTATTTGCAGTCTGTGCAGGGTATGATGACACTGCTCCCGTACTCCTTTGCGATCATGTCGATAAGATTTTTGTCTTCTTTGCTCATTACGCCCGGCGCCGAATCGCTGAAGATCCTCAAATTGTCCTCAAGCTGTTCCATATTGCTTGTGCCGCTTAAGACAACTGATACTTCCTGCTGGTCATAAAGCCACCTGAAACACCATTCTGCAAGGGATCGTTTTTCAAAATATTCCTCGACCAGATCCAGAACGGTCTTTGGAGCATCCTTCAGCAGGGAGCCTCCCCTCAGGGGTTCCATCACAGTTACAGGAAGTCCTTTCGATGAGGCATAACGAAGCCCTTCTACACCGCCGGCCTGATTCTTTTCATCAAGAATATTCAGCTGTATCTGCGTCATGTCCCAGGGATAGTAATCTATTATCTCTTTAAAGGCTTCGAAGCTGTTGTGAAGCGAGAACCCCTTATGGAGTATCTTCCCCTTTATTGCAGCTTTGTCGAGAAAGTCCGCTCCATCGTATTTTTTAACTTTTTCCCATACCGCGGGACTCAGGTTATGGAGCAGATATATGTCTGCATAATCTGTCTGAAGCCTCTTCAGCTGCTCGTCGAGATATCTTTCCATATCTTTCTGACATGAAGACATGGCAACCGGGCACTTTGTAACAAGGCATACTTTTTCCCTGTAACCATTCTTAAGCGCATTTCCGACTATTTGCTCACTCCCGGGATATGTGTATGCCGTATCAATGTAATTGACTCCGCTGTCGATTGCATGCCTGACCATTTGTATCGCTTCTTTTTCATCTGCCGGAAACCTCATACAGCCAAGGCCAAAGCGAGATACCCTTAACCCTGTTTTTCCAAAATCAACATACTCCATAAACATCACCCCAAGTTTGCGATATCCTTTCATTAGTCTTAATAGTATACACTCTAATAAATAAATGAACTGATGTGTTAATAGAAAGACGATTTGGAGGATCAATCCTAATGTTATACTTCTATTAAGACAAATGATAATGACCAATAATATAAAAAAACGGAAGGCTGGAGATCTATTTGAAAATTTTAGTCAGTGCGTGTCTGCTGGGTATAAATTCCAGATATTGCGGAGGAGGCTGCCTCAATGAAAAAATTGCCGCACTGATCGGAAACCACAACCTCATACCTGTATGCCCCGAACAGCTTGGCGGGCTGCCCACACCGAGAGAGCCGGATGAGATAAGGGAAGGAAGAGTCTTTGAGAAAAGCGGAAAAGAGAACACTGACAACTTCCAAAAAGGGGCTGAGGAAACGTTGAGACTTGCCCGGCTTCTTAAAGTTGACATGGCAATACTCAAGCAGAACAGCCCCTCGTGCGGATCTTCCATGATCTACGACGGAACTTTCAGCAGTAAAAAGATCCCCGGCTCAGGCATAACTGCATCTTTGCTTATCGAAAACGGCATCAGGGTGATCAGCGAGGAAGACATTACCGAGTTAAGAGAATTGTCTTAACAATCGTGAAGCGGCAGTGAAGCACTTGTGAAACGGTTGTAGGTGCTGGGAGTCAAGGGGAAGTTAATAGCAAATCTATTGGCAGTCCATACATTAGAACCTCGGAACAAGATCTTAATCGTCTCCTCCGAATGACCCAGCCGGAGATCCAGTGTCTTTAGGTTAAGCCTATGACTGATTTTTCAGGATATAAGCAAAAGCCGCTGGGGCTTAGACAGGGTCACTCAGGGAATACGTAATAGGTTCGCTTCTCAGGACTAAACTACCGCCTAAGACATACTTTCGTCGCACTTCAAGCCAGGATGTTTTTTACTGGTAAATTCACCGCGGCATGCTGTTTGCCGCAGTATTGATGTTTCGAGATCAGAGAATCATTTATTCTCTTACAGCTTAAATTCTTCTTTGCTTAGCTTTGATAAGTTGTTGTATATATGCACATAGCCCAAAAGAGCTTTTTCCATATAATCAATCCTGACCTTGTCCACCGGCCTGTGACAATAATACTCCTGCATCGGCGAATATCCGATCGAAGGAATTTTGTGATGCACTGCAGCTACAGGCAGATCAGTCCCAAAATCCCAGTAACCGAATTTAACTTCCTGACCTGCTTCTGCGAGTCCTTTTGCGCATGCTTTTGCGACAGCGTGTTCTTTCTCCAATTTCCATGCTTCCTTTTTGTTTTCCATTAGTTCTGACTTGCCCGTATATGAAGTTCTCATTACAGCACCGATCTTTACTTCAGCACGAAAGTTCTTGTCTTCTGCAGAAATTTCATCTATTACACGTTCTATCTGTTTTATACAGCTTTCAACAGTTTCATCAGGGGTGAAACGACGGTCATAGGTTATATGGCATCTGTCTGGGACTATGCACATCGATCCGGGTGTGCAGGAAATAACTGTGAGTGCAATGCTTGATTTACCAAGTTCCGGATCAGTGGATTTCTCTTTTTCAACGACCTGTTCTACCTTGTCTATGAATTTGGTGGCAGAATTTACGGCATTTACACCAAGCCATGGTGCGCTGCCATGGGAGGTTACACCCGAAACAGTAACCTGGATTTCGACTCTCCCCCTATGCCCAAGGTAAAGTTTTAAACTTGTTGCCTCACAAGAAATACATACATCGGGAGATATTCCTCTCTGTGGGAAAGTCTCATCAAAAAGTTTCAGCATGCCAAGCATTTCTGCCGGTTCTTCAAGAACAGTCATTGTAAATATTAACCTGCCTGCCAATTTGTATCCCTGTTTTTTTAAGGCAATTAGTGCTGCTCCGGCATAAACCATTGTCGCACCGCCGCCTTTTACATCAGATGCAGCACGTCCATGTATAACTTCTGCATCCTCGGTACCGTTCATATCCTGATTGAACATCCCGCAGACATCTATCTTGCCTCCGTAGGGGTCGTAACCTTCCCATTCACTTAAATCCCCGGTGTCTACATGGTCAAGATGCCCGTTGAACATAATGGAAGGACCGGACAGATCTCCGTTGATAATTCCTACAACATTGCCCCATTCATCTCTAAAAACATCGCTGTAGCCAAGTTTCTTCATTTCGGACAAATAAAGATCAGCTACTCCTTTTTCTTCGCCTGGGAGTGATGGGACTAGTATTAACCTCTGACAAAAATCTATCATTTCCGGTTTCAGCATAGCTGCAATTGCTTTTAGTTCATTCTCCATTTTGGTCCTCCTCATACAATTATATTTAGGAAAGTGCAGGTGCATCCCAAAGCAGCAGCTTCTGTCCTATTCCCTTTTCAAGAGCCCGCCTGTACAGCTCATAGCCCCAGGCAACGTCAAATACAGCCATTCCGCATGCCACAAAAACGATATTCTCTTCATCGTTGGTACGGCCTTCGCCGGCGCCAAGAATTACATGGCCCAGATCGACAGAATCTTTTAAATCAGGAAGTTTATTTTCATCGATCAAATTATAGATCGGACCTCCGATAACTCCGCTGTAATAATTTTTTCTATCTCCGGACACCACTGCTTCTTCTACATATGCTTCATGCAGTCCAATATGGTCATAGACTATTTTGCTCTCAAGCCAGAATTCATCATCTCCTCTGACCGGTCCTGACAGGAGTACCAACGCGCCTTTTTTAAGCCATTTTTTTTCTATGAAAAGCGGCTTTATGCGGGAAGCTGCAACAGTTACAATGTCAGCTTCGCCAAGAAGCACAGGCAGATCGGAAGAAACCTCTGTTTCTACCCCGTATTCTTTCTTTGCCCATTCTGCAATCTCCCTGGCCTTATCTTCAAACAGATCATAAAATATTACTTTCTTAATAGTTTTGGCCTGAGTCATAATGTTTCTATAGCAGGATTTATTAATTGGTCCGCAGCCAAGAAGTGCACAAACTTCCGAATCCTCTCTGCCCAGACGGCGCACCGCCACAGCAGGGATAGCGCCGGTCCTTGCAGCACTTAAAAGATTAGCAGACATGAGACAGAGAGGAGCTCCTGTATCCTTGTCGTTAAGCAAAACAGTAAGGATAGACCGTGGAAGGCCCTTGGAAGAATTGGCTGCATTCGAGCCATACCATTTATTTCCACACACATCAAATCTGCCGCCAAGATATGCCGGCATGGCAAAAAAACGCCTGTCCGGACCCGCAGTGGGCATATTGGGAAATTCAGATTCTTTCGGGAAAATTATGCCAATCCCATGGCTGTTATGGTTGGTACCTCCCATCAAGTAATCTCCCTGCGCAAGAAGTTTGAAAACTTCTTCGCAGACTTCAACACATTCTGAAGCATTATTGACTCCTACTTTGATAGTGTCCTGCTCCGACAGATATAAAAATTCAATTCTTGAGTCCATAAATAATCAGCACCCTTCCATAACTTGATTTGGGAAATCGACTTTTTAATGACCATTTTTCCTATATATGTATAATCTTACTGATCATAAATATCTATGCTTTTGTTAATCGTTTTTCTTGTTATATTAACAGTAATATTTTTTTGACCCTGACAGTAAGATCGTTATATTTTTGCTAAATTAAATTCACAGAAAATACTATTTACCTTGAATACTTGGTGCAGTTCAATAGCTGTAATATGTGACTTGCTGCTTAAATGGGCTTTTATCTATTCTGCAAAATACTTCTGAACAGATAAATAATCACAGGTCAATATAATGATATCGAACTTATAAGCCTTGCACATCATGTACTCTCAAAATATACCTATATATGCATGATAGAATTAAACAAGTGTGAAATAATTTGGACATACGGCAGAAAGGAAAGTGTTAACATGAAGTTTAGGCCGATATTTGTCGACAGCAATCTGCAGGAACTTACTGAGCATGGTACAGCTGATTTCCCGATGTCAATGGATGAACAGCAGGTCTCACTTGAGCACTGCGGTCAGGTTTTGCATTGGCATTATGAAATTCAGATAGCAGTAGTAACAAAAGGAAGTATTTTGTTTAAAACTTCGGATTCTGAATTCCTTGTGAGATGCGGACAGGGTATATTCTTCAATTCGGGCTGTCTGCATGAAGCCATTTCGACTGAAGATCAAAACAGCGTTTATGTCTGTGTAAATTTCAATCCTAAACTAATTTCGGGGCATTCAAATAGTGCTATTCAGCGTGATTACGTAGATCCACTGATATTTTCCACTAAAATGCAGGTTATACCTCTCTATTCTGCAGATTGGCATGAGGAAATCTGCCAATTTGTCCTTGAAATGGCACGAGTAAATGATGCTCAGCAATACGGATACGAGATAGAACTTAAGGTCCTGTTATGCCGTATTTGGATTAATTTGTTAAAAAATAACCGCCAGCTTATTGAAATTAAAGCAGCTGTGACTTTTTCAGAAAAACAGCGTTTGAAAACATTGCAGAATTTCATACATAAAAATTATATGGAACGCATATCTCTCATGGATATAGCAAATACTGTCCATATCAGCAGAGGAGAGTGCTGCAGGATATTTGCCCGTATACTGCACACGACACCTTTTCGTTATCTTATAAATTATCGAATTTCGCAGAGTCTGAAATTGCTGTCGACAACAGATTTAAGCGTCCTTGAGATTTCCGCACAAACAGGATTCGGAAGCAGCAGCTATTTTACAGAATGCTTTAAAAAGGAAATGCTTTGTACTCCTATTGAATATCGTAAACAGGCAAAACATACAAAAAAAATCTCCGGTTAATTTAATGTGCCCGTTCCGCCACCCAAAAGTTACATGCATATAATATTCTATCGTTATTTTACCCTTAAATATCAATATATTCTGTTTAAGTTGACTCTTCAACATTTAGAATAGTATACTGAAAATACTGTTGGAGACTATGAATATTAAGGGTGACAAAAATGAATATTAAGATCAAAAATCGTGATATATTGCTTTCCCATGGAGACATTGAATCAAAGCGTATCGTCCTTGATATTGCAGAAAACACACTCCAGCGACTTGACTCGTACAGACGGATAAAGAGCATCGCACATATGAAAGATGAAATTTTGCATATTGGCACAAAAAGCTGGGACCTCTCTAAAAAAAAGAATGTATATCTTATTGGGGCAGGAAAAGCCTGCAACGCGATGGCAATGGCAGTTGAAGAGATACTTGGAGATCATTTGACCAGAGGGATAGCCATTGTCAAAATCGCGGAAGAAACCGACATCTTTGATAAAACCGAGATATTTGTCGGAGGACATCCGCTTCCAAATGAAAATGGACTTCTTGCATGCAAAAAAATCATAGACCTTGTCGACAATGCAACAGCCGATGATCTGTTTATTGTAGTAATCAGCGGCGGCAGTTCTGCTTTGATGAGTTGTCCTATTGACGGCATCTCACTACAGGACGAAATCGACACAACTGATATTATGCTCAAATCAGGTGCAGATATTTATGAAATAAATTCGATCCGAAGGCATATCTCTCAATTAAACGGAGGTATGCTTGCAAAACGCATCCAAAAATCCGGGGCGGAGCTGATCGGCTTCGGAATAAGTGACGCGGTTGGCAGTCCCGCAACAACAAATATCGGGGAACCTTATCTCAAATACAGAGGAACGCCGATGGGACCCGATCAGACAACACTTGAAGATGCCCGGCGTGTCATTCAGGATTATGATGTCATTGGCAGACTTCCTGGATCGGTAGTAAGTTTTTTGATGACTTCAGGACCTGAAGCAGAGACACCCAAGGCCTTTCCTGATAATACATATTTTTTGATCAACACCTTGCCTGATTCATGCATCTATGCTAAAGAAGCCGCAGAAAAAATGGGGATACCTGCAATCATATTGTCATCGTTCTTAGAAGGAGAAAGCAGGGAAGCCGGAACCTTTTTTGCTGCTATTGCTAAAGAAATCCAGACCTATGGCAATCCTGTAAAGGCACCATGTGTCTTAATAAGCTCAGGAGAAACAACGACCCGGATCCTTGACAACAAGACTATATCGGGTCATGGAGGTCCCGGCCAGGAACTCACTGCCAGTTTTGCTATAGCAGCGGCAGGGGCTGAGGGATGCTGTATGCTTTCAATAGATTCAGAAGGTACAGACGGTACAACCGATGTGGCTGGAGGACTGACAGATTCACAGACATCCCGCCTCGCATCAGAAAAAGGGGTCGATCTTAATGCCTCTTTGCGCAGCCATGCCTGCTACGAGGCATTATATGAGATCGGAGACACAATTTTTACAGGAAATACCGGAACAAACTTATGCGATTTGAATATTTTGTATGTTCCGGAAAGAAAAAAATAGACAAAATCAGTTACAAACGGAGGCTAATTGATGTCAGATCATATTAAATCAGTAAAAGCCAGGCAGATGTTGGATTGCAAATGCCGTCCAATGGTTGAGGTAGATGTCATAACGAACAACGGTGCATTTGGCCGCGGAAGTGCCCCGACAGGTGTTTCTGTAGGACATTATGAGGCCTTTGTTCTTAGGGATAATGATCCGGGATCATACAACGGAATGAGTGTCCACAAGGCAGTCAATAACGTAAATCAGATAATTGCTCCGGCTATCATAGGATTAAACGTTGCTGACCAAAAGGCAATAGACCAGAGGATGATCGAATTAGATGGGACCACTGATAAAAGCAGCCTGGGAAGCAATTCTATTTACAGCACATCCATAGCGTGTTTTCGTGCGGCTGCTGATGCAAAAAAAATGCCCTTGTACGAATATATCGGTAATGATGTTAGCTCAGTACCTATCCCCTCTTTCAACATGATAAACGGAGGAAAATACGCAAACCTTACTCAGGCAGTAAATGAATTTATTGTCATGCCATACAAAGCTGATGACATAGATGAAGCGGTAGAAATTGCCGTTCGTGTATTTCAGCGCCTGGATCATGTAATAAAAAAGAACACGGGCGCGGAGCCAGGAATCGGGAGTTCTTATGGATGGATCGCCACCTCGGAAGACCCTGAAATAATTTTTTCTTTAATACAGGAAGCCATAGATGACTGTGGCTATACAAAGAAGTGTGCATTTGCCATTGACTGTGCGTCAAGCGAAATGTTCAACGACACGACCGGAACCTACTATATGAACGGGAATAACCTCTCCACAGCTGAAATGGTGCAATATATGAAAGGCCTGACAGAGAGATGGAATTTAATTTTTATTGAAGATATGCTGGATGAAAATGATTGGGATGGATATGCTCTGGCACATCAGCTTATCAAGAGGACTCTCCTCGTAGCTGATGATCTGACTGTCACAAATAAGGACCGGATAGAAAAGGCGTGTAAAACAAATTCGATCGACGGCTTTGTTCTCAAACCAAACCAGGTAGGTACTATTACCGAAGCTCTAGAAGCACACGAATTCGCAAAAGCAAGAGGACTCTTTTCCATTCCCTCGGGCAGATCAGGCGGCGTTATCGGCGATGTCGTAATGGACCTTGCTGTCGGCTTAAAGGTCGATTTCATCAAAAACGGATGCCCACGCTCAGGAGAACGCATAGACAAACTGAACTTTCTTATGCGAGTGTCAAATATGCACAATGGATGCAGGATGAGTGATATTTCGTCAAAAGTAAAATTCTAGAAAATATCCTAATTTATAAAAAATAATGATTCTAATAAATTATTTGATGCATTTATAATTTATGAATCATTATTTTTTTTATAATCATGTTTGGCTTTGTAAGCAGCAATAATGTTTGAGTGATGTCCATTTATACAGGAAAGAGCCCTTTCTAAATCACAATGCCAGAAAGCATCTATCAGCATTTTATGTTCCTCGATTATTGTGTCCGGCTGTCTTTTGGCATGTAATGCATAAATGGCTACGCGGGTCATTTCATCGCTGATTTTCTGCCACATTTGTGAAAGTTTATTTATTCCAAGGTAATTTATAATTGTGCTGTGGAAGACCATATCCTGTTTCATCAACTCAACATGAGAATTTTTTAAATTTTCCATTTCCTTGACTATTGGTACTAATATTCCTGCAAGCAGTTCAGGTTCTCCATGTTCTATGATTTTTTTTATTGCAAAAGGCTCTATCATCTCCCGCATTAAGAAAAGCTCAACCACGTCCTTTTCACTTATATCAGAAACAACAGCCCTTCTTCTTTCTTCCCAAAGGATCAATCCATCAAGGGAAAGCCTTTTCAGAGCCTCCCTTACTGGAGTGCGGCTGACACCAAAATCTACTGCTATTGCCCGTTCAAGCAACATAGTGTTAGGCGCAAGATCTCCCACAATTATCTTGTCCTTTATAGTCTCATATATCACTACAGAAAGATTTTGTTCTTTTTGTATGGCATTTTCCGATGGAAAAAGATTAAAAGACAAAAAAATCATCCTTTCCTTGTTCTAACGGTGCAGGAATATTAGTATTATATATTATTAATCAACAATTATTAAGGGAAATAGCAATTAAAATAAAAGAAAATTTACTATTTCCCTAATTGAACTCTTAGAAATTATTTTTTTAAGTTACTGAAAGTGTAATTTTCAGCCTATATCATCATACCTAAAGATTTCGGTATAAACAATGCAATCTGTGGAAAAGCTAAAGTCAGTATTATCGCAACCAGAAGCGCAGCAGCAAGAGGTATTGCCTCTTTTATCATTTTTTCAAACGGAGCCTTGCATATCCCCTGGGCAACATACAAATTTACACCAACAGGCGGTGTTATCATTCCAAGACATAGGTTCATTGTCATTACAACACCAAAAAGCACAGGACTATAGCCCAGTTCTATTACCATTGGCAGGAAAAGCGGAGTAAATAGAACTACATTCGATGTCGTATCAATAAACATACCTGTTATAAGAAGGAATCCCATAATTAACATCATAATTATTATTGGCGAGCTTGTAATCGATAACATAGCCGCAGCCAATGTCTGTGGAATTCTCTCCATTGTCATAAGTCTTCCGAATGTAGTCGCTCCGCCAAGTATAAACATTGAAAGGCAAGAAAGGAGCCCCGCTTCTACCATGGCATCATATACTTTTTTGAAAGTAAGCTGCTTGTAAATTACAGAACCGGTGAATAGGGCATAAACAACTCCCACGACAGCCGCTTCTGTAGGTGTGAATACCCCTCCGTAAATTCCGCCAAGTATCAGGATAGGCAGAAAAAGAGCCCATTTTGCCTTCCAACAACGGGCAAAAACCCATTTTGCTCCACCCTGGCGTTCCTTGCCAACATAACCACGCTTTTTTGAAGTGATATAGTTGACAATAATCAAAGACAAACCCATCAATATCCCAGGACCGATCCCTGCTGCAAACATGCTGACAACAGAAGTGCCTGCAATAACACTAAAAATTATCATTGGTATGCTTGGCGGTATAACCGGACCGATAGTAGCACCAGCGGCTACAAGCGACCCGGCGTATGCGCTGTCGTAACCACGCTCAACCATAGCCGGGACCAATATTACCCCCAGAGCGGCTACAACGGCCGGACCTGAGCCCGAAATTGCCGCAAAAATCATGCATGCTACGATCGTTGAAGTTCCGAGTCCTCCGGGACGGCTGCCTGTAAGAGCATCGCCAACGTTGATGATTTCTTCTGCCAGACCGGATCTCGACATGATAGTTCCAACAAGCATAAAAAACGGAATTGCCATTAGGGGAAATGAATCCGCTGTTGTTATCATTGCCTGGGCAAGAAGCTGGATCATACTTCCACCGCCATAGAAAAACATGAAAACCAAAGCGCATGCGCCTGCCATAGCTATTGCGACGGGAACTGAAAGGGCTAATCCCACAAGAAGGGAGATAAGCAATGTTGCAATCATTAACAATGCACCTCCTTGTCTTCGTGTTTAAAATCCTCATTAACAACTGCTTCATTGTTTCTTATATTCTCTGCATGGTCATGGCCGCGTTTTTCTGTAAAACTAGAATAAATATTTTGTGCTGTTCGAACTGAAAGTCCGAATAAACCGATTACTCCAGCAATGTACATTGACCAAGTCGGCAACCATGGGATTGAAGAAAAATACTGTTTTAATTCAAACTGCATAACTACTGTTTTTAAAATCAAGAATCCCATTCCGAAACCAAAAAAAATCGTAATGGTATTGGAAATGAAATTTACATATTTTGCTGTTTTTGGGAAAAACTGAGGCAAAGCATCGATTTTCAGATGCATACCTTTTTTTGCAGCAAGGCTTATTCCAACCATTGTCAGCCATACAAAGCCGATTCTTGATGCCTGTTCAGCCCAAGAGAAGCTGAAAGAGAGAACGTAACGGCAAAAAACCTGCGCTGTCAGTGTTATGAGCATAAATGTCATAAAAATTGCAAGAAGATATTCTTCCCACTTATCGAAATAATGAAAAACAGATTTTTTCAAGACAGAGCCTCCTTATTGCTTAAGCCTGAGGCCCCTGGGTGATGACGCCCTGGGGCCTGTTAGGCTTATTTTTATGCTAGATCCGATGCGTGGCGCTATTAATACTTTAATAACTGGTTATTTAAAATCTATCTTGCGTCCAAGCTGATGGTATATTTTTTCAAGGAGACCGTTTGTTGAAGGAGCATGCTTTTTGTAAAGGGGCAACAGCTTCGCGCGGAATGCATTCTTCTGTTCAGGTGTTAGAGTAACGATAGTACAGGTTTTACTCTTTACTATTCCATCACGAAGATCCTTATTGATCTTTTCCTGTGCTTCGCGCTCATAAATCTTGGTTTCATCAGCTGCTTCCTGAATCATTTTCTGCTGTTCAGGAGTAAGTTTATCCCATACTTTCTTTGAGAATACAAGCGGCAACGGACCATAAAGATGCCCTGTCTCAATAATAAATTTCTGTACTTTGTCAAAGCCAGACTGAACTATGTTCTGGTAAGGATTCTCCTGTGCATCAAGTACGCCCTGCTGAAGGCTTGTCAGAACTTCTGAAAATGCCATAGGGATAGCACTGGCTCCAAGGGTGTTCCATGCTTCTATATGAAGCGGATTATCCATTACACGGATCTTAAGTCCCTTGAGGTCTTCGGGTTTTACAAACTTGCGGTTAGATGTTGATTCACGGAATCCCTGTGACCACCATGATATGATCTTTACTCCAGATTTCTCAACAGACTTAGCTACAGACTTACCCACTTCTCCGTCAAGGACCTTTTCTGCCTCTTTGCGATCATTAAAGAGATAGAGGAGGTCAAAAACCTTTGTTGCATCTGTAAAACCACCAAGAGCTGGAAGTGCCGGCAGCCCCATATCAAGTGCACCTGCCTGCATTGATTCGATCATTTCGCGGTTCTGTCCCATCGAACCATTGGGGTATATTTCCACAATAATTTTCCCGCCTGATTTTTTCTCAAGAATTTCTTTTAACTTAAGGGATCCAAGATGTTCGCCGCCTTTTTCGGTTACAACATGGGCAATGCGAAGCGTGAGGGGTTTTTCACTTGCTGCAAAGGCAGGAATACATGCAAAAACTAAAAGAATAATTACGAGCGCTGATACTGCAAAATTAACGTGCTTTTTCATATCTGACATCTCCCTTTACTTAATTTGTGTTGCATGGAACATCTTTATTGCAAACTCGTGTTTAAAAATTAAATTTTTCAAGTACTGATTTATTCACTACATTCAGAGGTTTTTCACCGACAAGGAATCTGCGTATCTCGGAAGCCACCTTCACCCGCAGTTCAGGAATAGCATCTTCAGAATTCCAAGCTGCGTGAGGTGTTATGATAACATTCGAAAGCGATGCCAGTTTGGGCTTTTCAATAAACTTTGTATGACCTGCAGGAGGTTCCGCAATTGTTACATCAAGTGCTGCACCTGCAATTTTCTTCTGCTGGCAGGCATTATAAAGTGCTTCTTCATCCACCATAGGACCTCGGGCTGTATTGATCAGATAGGCTGTCGGTTTCATAAGAGAGAGAGTCCTTTCATTAACAAGATTGGTACTCTCCTGCGTTAGCGGCATATGAAGCGAGAGAAAATCTGCATCAGCAAAAAGTTTGTCCAGATCATCATATCTGATTATTCCATTCTTCTCAAAAACTTCTTCCGGAAGATACGGGTCATAACCTATCACTTTGATACCGAAAGGGTGCAGCCTGTTTGCAACCATTCTTCCAATGCCTCCGCATCCTGCCAGAGCAAAAACCTTATTGCGATAGCGAGGCACAGGGTCTGCTATTGACATATCCCACCCGCCCGCTCTTGTCTGATTTACGAGTTCTACGATCTTTCTGGTGATGTCGAGGAAGAGGGCTATCGTATGATCTGCTACCTCTTCCTGACAGTAATCTGGAACATTGCAGACAATAATGCCCATATCTGTTGCAGCATCAAGGTCTACACTATTAGTTCCAATTCCCGTCCGAAGAAGAATTTTGGCATTTTTAAAATATGACAGATTTTTACGGTTCATCGGAGTAAACAGGGCCATTATTGCATCCGCATCTTCACCCTGCATACAGATTTCTTCCGGGCTTCCTCCTTTTGACAGAATAACATCGGCATCAATTTCTTTCAAAATTGATTTTTCAATTTCAAGATCCGGCCAAGTTA